>DAONBD010000029.1:0-7137 GCA_035401345.1 Candidatus Altimarinota bacterium | reverse complement strand
CATCGTTTTTGCCATCCCCCACTACATCATCAGGGATTTCTTCATCCTGAAAAACATCCCCGGACACAGAACTATCGGACACAGAATCATCAGCAACAGAAGGAACCGAGGTCTCAACCATAGATTCATCAGCCACAGAATTACCTACAGCAGAAACCGGCTCTTCCGTCGAAACTGCATCCACAGTCTGAATTGGTTTCTTTTTTCTATGTCTTCTTTTCCTAGTCTTTTTTTTCACTGAATCAGAAGAAACAAGAGTATTGGTACCCTTTTTATCGATAGCTTTTTTATCGACCACCTTTTTGTCATCAGATTTTTCCAGAGTTTTTTTCGAAGAAGCTCTTCTGTTTTTTCTTTTAACAGAAGCCTTCTTTTTTTTAAAGTCGTCTTCTTGAGTTAAACCATCTTGTTTTACAACCTGATCTTCAGCCATTAATTTACATTAATTCTATCTGTAAATTATAGCACAAAATCACCAGTTTTCCAAGATCAGCTCCAAGAATCAACCAATAAAATTAATAAACAAACCCGTAAAAAGGTCCTACTAAGATCCTTCCGAGAAGAGACTGCAAAATCGCTACAGCCACTACAGATATAACAATAGTCAAAACCGCATTTTGCGCCGTCATCTTAAAATGATGGATCAAAGCATGGTAAACAACCACTAAAACCCACAAAGAAGCTCCCAAAGAAATCAATCCTGACAGATTGAAAACATTAAATGAGCCCAAGAATCCAAGTAAAAACGGAAGAACGGTCAAAATCATCAAAATTCCGGCATGAGAAATAATTCTAAACAACCCAATTAAGCTTCCTTTACTGTGAAAAATAGTTTGCGCGACAAAACCAAGAGCAAAAATTGATCCAAAAGAAACAAGTGTCGAAACAAGCAAAATTCTGAAATATAAGAAGAAAAATCCTCCTGACAAAACAGCCGACAGAATACAATTCAAAACAAATGGAACCAGCAAAATAGCGATGCCAACTTTTGTAGCATTCTCATCAACAGCCAAAGCGGACATCTTCGCTTTGTCCAATTTCAACACAGCAACTCCATCATTGAAAGCCTTTACAATGAGATTTTTATATTTGCTCATACGAAAAGAGGTTAAGAAATGACGAATAAAATCTTACACTTTCATCTGAATTGACGCAACAAAAACTAGTCTTTTTTAGCTTCTTTTGATTCAGCGCCTTCAGCAGCAGGAGCAGCAGCTTGTTCTGTAGTTGGGACATCAGCAGCAGCTACGACTGGAGCCTCCTCTTTTTCTTCCCTAGGAGCAGCTGCAGTAACAACCACATCTTCAGGATTAGCCATTAATTTGTATCCTTCAGGTAACGGGATATCACCCGCACGGATTGCACTTGAGAAATCAGCTATTGCAGAAACGTCAACTACAAATGAGTGAACCAAATCTTTAGCCAAACATCTGATCTGAAGACCTTCCATAGCAACCATCAAAGTACCATGTAAATCGCGAACAGCAGGAGCCGTACCGATAAATTCAAACGGAATTTTTGCATCGACTTCTTTGTTCATATCTACATGCAAGAAATCAACATGAATAAAAGTGTCATAAACAGGATCATAATCAACAGCATGAATCAAAGCATGGTGTTTTTTACCATCGATCTCTAGATCAATAACTGTACTTTTACCAGCAGATTTGAAAGCTCTTCTGAACTCTCCGTAAGGAATCGCCAACTGCATATTTTTCACTCCTTTACCATAATACTCAGCAGTAACCATACCTTCGTCTCTGTACGCTTTCGCTTTTTTAGCCGGGTCTCTGACCACAACCTTCAATACAATGTTTTCCATATCAAAATGTTTCAAGAATTAATTTTGCACGGGGAATCTTAGAGGAAAACCTCCCTTTATTCAATAGATTTTTGCAGTTTTGTGAAGTTTTTTGCTTTTGGAGGTTTTTTAATGTAAAATCTGGCCGTTTTCTATCAATTTTACACCAATTAAAAACAATCATTATGTTCGATAAAGCAAAAGATTTATACAGACTCCAAAAAGAGGCTCGCAGGATCAAAAGTGAATTGAAAAACACACACATTGAAGCAGAATGTGAAGGAATTATAGTGACAATAAACGGCGAACAAGAAGTGGTTTCAGTTACAATTTCAGATGAAGCTTTGACTCAAGCGACAGAAAAGAAAAAAACATTGGAAGAAAATTTGGAAAAAGCATTCAACAAAGCGATCAAAAGATCCCAACAAATCGGAGCCGAAAAAATGAAAGCAATTATGGGAGACACAGGCTTTCCGGGCTTAGGCGGAGATAAATAATATCGGGAAAACTTCAAAATAACCCCTCAAAATGAGCAAAAATCCAAGCAAAAAAATTGCAGTTTTCATCATATCGGGACTGTTGATAATATCGGCAATTTTGTACACAAAATATCAAAGCGGCATAAAAACCCCTGTAAATAAAGAGAGTAATGAAAAAATATCTCTAATAATCAAAAAAGGCCAATCAGTTAAAGAAATTGGCGAAAATCTAGAAACAAAAGAGATTATAAAAAGTAATTTTGCATTTTACTGGTACGCTCGCCTACATGATCTGGACAAGAACATAGTTTCTGGAAGATTTGTACTTTCACCTTCCATGACAGTCGCAGAAATTTTGGCAAAAATTTCTGACCCAAAAGAATCAGAGGCAGTCATAACAATCCAAGAAGGATTGAAAATTCGTGACATTGACGCACGTCTGGCAGAGATGGAAATTGCAAAACCGGGAGACTTCATAGCTGCCGTCAAAAATTTCAACGACTACGAACGATATTCATTTTTAGATAAAAAATTACTTAAAGAGACATTAAAACTAGACCTACCTCTAGAAGGATATTTATATCCAGACACATACTTCCTCGACCCAACAGAATTCACCGCAAACGACCTAATATATAAAGCATTAAATAATTTTAAGAAAAAAATCGACGAACATCCGGAAATCATGACCCAATCAAAAATAAAAATGCACGACTTAGTGACAATGGCGTCAATCATCGAACGTGAAGTCATAAGTGCATCAGATAGAAAAATGGTCGCCGGGATCCTATGGAAACGTTTGAATTCAGGATGGAAATTAGATGCTGACGCCACATTACTTTACACAAAAACAGATAATAAAATTACTTCAGCAGATCTCGCCTCCGACAATCCATACAACACCAGAAAAGTCGGCGGACTACCACCAGGCCCAATCTGCAATCCATCGATCGATGCCATCTTAGCCGCTCTAAATCCGACGGAATCAAATTATTGGTTTTACTTAACCGCGACAGACGGTACAACCAAATTCGCCACTTCGAACGACGAACACAACGCAAACAAAGCTAAGTATTTATAAGAGTTAATCAACAGGAGCAACAGGAATATCTGTTGCAGCATCAGTAATTACAGTTGGCTCAATAGTAACAGGCGGCACAGACACCTCCTCCACCTTCGGTGTGTAAATTAGCTTAAAAGTCGCAATTTGAGATTTCGTCCCATCAGGAGAAGTTCCATAAACAGTGTAAATATTCTCACCAGGCTTCATGTTTGAATAATTTGCATTAGCCCAATAAATAAATGTCTCCTTTCCCGAAGCAGGAACAAATTTTTGAAGTTGATAAGAATTAACAAAAACTTTTTCAGCACCGGTAATTTCTCCTTCTACTTTTGCAACAACAACATCGACATTCACACCAGAAGCCAATTGTTCAGCAGTATAAGAAACTCCGTTAACTTTTAAAATTTTAGGAGCAGTCAAAACGCCATAGTTAACAGGAGTCGTTGAAGACTCAGAAATCTCAGGAGTCTCAGAAGTCTCAGCAACTTGAGTTGTAGAGACGGTAGTAGAAGTAGATTCAGTAGTAACGTTAGACACAACAGTAGCACTTTCAACACCAGGAATCTCATCACTAATCTCTTCAGCCTCAGGAGAAACAGCAAAATCAGTTGGCGCCTCATCCTCCCCTATATTCCACGCATACCAAGGAGTCATTTTGAAGTCCTCAGCCAACGCAGTCACGACATTCGGCGCCTGAAACGCCCAGAACTTCGTCATTCTTTCCTGATCGAAGACAGCTTCATTTCCTGCGTCTACATCTATATGATCCACAGCCGTTCCCCCGTCCTGACTATTAACATCAATACTAACAGCGCCATAAATCACACGCACAACCTCTTTGTCAGCATTTTTAGAAACATTAAAAACAGTCCCAACAGGAGTCACGTTCAAACTTCCCACAGTTAAAATAAATTTCGTTCCCGAAGAAGTCGCCTGAGTTTTATTCACCCAAACCTCCCCTTCATTCAAAATAATTTGAACATCATTGTTCCCACCATCAGAATAGATTTCATTAAAAGTAATATACGTATCACCTGAAAGCCTGATCAAAGTTCCATCAAAAACTTTCAAAACAACCCTAGAATCCTCAGAAGTTTTCACTTCATCCCCCTGCAAAATCTGTGTACCGCTATAAGCCCTTGAGAATTCATCAGTCCCCCAAATCTTAATAGAAGCACTCCCATTAGCAACATACATATAAACAGCATCTTTCTCGTGAGAGACAAAAAACACTCTGAACAACTGAAATGCTAAAACAAAAGTCACTCCAATAAGTATCAACAGCAAAAACGGGAAGAAAAAATTCCACTTTGTAGAACCTCTTCTAGCCCCGCCACCTCCACGGTAATCGTAGTAGTACCTATCGCCCATATTTTCGCTTTATAGACCTATCTCTTTTTTGATTGCGTTAATATCGCGAACAATTCTACTATCTTTTTTCAATGCTTTCAAAACTTTATTGCAAGCGTTAATGACTGTGGTATGCATTTTCCCTCCAAAATCCTCCCCGATTTTCTCAAAAGATTCGTCAAGCTCATGTCTGATAATGTACATACAAACCTGTCTTGGGAGAAGAATTTCTTTCTTGCGAGCTTCCCCAAGTAGATCTGTTAATGGCACTCTGTAATACAAAGCAACAGCCTCCATAACTTCTTTTGAAGTGATCTTTGAACGATCCATTTTTAGTCTTTCAATATCATAACCGATAATTTCTTTTGCTCTGTAAAGCTTTTTGAATACATCAGCGGCACTTTGAATTGTTGGAACGCGATTCTCAAGCTCAGCCTCCAATATAACCTGTCTCAAAACACCCTCCAATTCCCTGACGTTCGTCGTAACATTCGCAGCAATAAACTCCAACACCTCAGGATCCACTATCACGTTAGCCTCCATGCATTTGTTTTGCAAGATAGCGATTCTGGTCTCGAATTCAGGTGGAAGAAGTTCTGTGACCATTCCCATGCAGAATCTAGATGTAAGTCTCTTGTCGAGATCATCGAGTTCTGATGGTGGTCGGTCTGAAGTTAAAACGATTTGTTTGTTTGCATCGTATAATTCATTGAATGTGTGGAAAAACTCCTGTTGGCTAGAATCTTTTTTCGCGAAAAATTGAATATCATCAATAAGTAGCACGTCCACATCTCTATAGTGCGATTTGAATTTTGGCATCTCGCGATTCTTGATAGCATCGACAACCTCACTCACAAATCTTTCAGCAGTTACATAACGTACAACCTTTGACTCATCATCTTTTAAGATCGCATTACCAATAGATTGCAAAATGTGAGTCTTACCAAGTCCGACACCGCCATATATATACATAGGATTATAGATACCACCCGGCATATTAGCGACTGCCTGAGCAGCTGCATGAGGCAATCTGTTTTCTTTTCCAACAACGAAAGTATCCAATGTATATCTAGAATTCAACATTTTACTGCGTACACCATTTCCGAGGTCAATCTCATTTTTACCGCGAACTTTTCTAGCTTTTTTTTCAGGCTCAGAAGTGATTTTTGAAACATCAACTCCGCTTGCATCTGATTTGTCAGCAAGTTTGCTATCAACTACGAACTCTATATTTGTAATAGAAGAATCAACCTCCTGAACAGCTTGCAAAACCTTGATGCCGTATTTACGAACGATCCAGTCCTTCGCAAACTCAGTCGGAACAGCTATAACCAAAACCCTCGCACCGACCTCATCTTTTATCTCGGTTGCGATTGTATTTTGAAACCATGTAACAAAGTGAGCTCTCATTATTGTAGGCTCTATACGAGTCAAAACCTGTACCCAAAGTTCCTTGTTTAACATGGAAAATAATTATACTTATGTTGATAAATGCCCCAACTTAGACCGGCCTTATAGTGTTCCCCAACACAAACCGATAAAATTGTTGTAATTTTTCCCTTTAAGATCGATCCCCATCGACTTAAAGATGTATGACTTTTTGGTGGAAACTGACGCCCTAGAAAATCCCCAAAAAGTTTCAAATGCGAGTGCAATTCTAACCGCATTTTTTCCCCATCACAACCCCCTAAAACACCTTTTTCTCGAAATCAATATTTGGTGATTGAAAAAAATTAAAACACAATATGTTGTCTTGCAAAATATATTTAGAAACATTATCAGCCCACTTTCAACCACTCCCAAAATACAAATTTGACAACATGGCAATATCAAAAATTATGATTTCAAAAAAAGTGGCTTTGCGAACGCAAAACCACCCTTCAAATTCACTTAATTTAAACAATAGCTCGAACTATATCTTGATATGTAACAGCGATGATTAACAGCATTATAAGAGCATAACCCAACATATGAACATAATTTTCCCACTTCGCAGGAATAGGTCTTCCCAAGATAAACTCTATCAATATAAAAAGTAATTTTCCTCCATCAAGTGCAGGGAAAGGAAGTATATTCAAAACTCCCAAACTAATAGACAACAAAGCTATGAAACGAATAAGTGGAATAAGTCCTTCTTTGACATAAGCGCCTGTCATCTGGGCTATTCCCACAGGGCCCGCAACTCCTTCAGATATTTCACCCGAACTGACAAAACTTCTCACAAAATCAACAAACATCACTCCGGTAATTTTTGCAGTTCTATAAACTTCTTTCAAAGCATGCCAAGTAGCAGTATAAAAAGGATATTTCTCGTTTGTTATTGCAGTCACAGAAGTTAATTGATCGGAATCATACAAACTGAAACCATTGGCGCTAGGAGTAAAAAGTCCTGACAAATAAACGCCAACCTTCCCAGCTTCAGGAGTGATTTCTTTATATATTTC
>DAONBD010000028.1:0-7216 GCA_035401345.1 Candidatus Altimarinota bacterium | reverse complement strand
CATTAGTCCCAGGATTTGAAGACAATCTAATTGGAATGAAAAAAGAGGAAACAAAAGAATTCACACTTAAATTTCCAAAAGACTATCACAAGAAGGATTTTCAAGGGAAAGAAGTGCTTTTCAAAGTCACTGTTCGTAGAATTGAAGAAGGTAAAAAACCAGAATTAAACGAAGAATTAGTCGAAAAAATTACAGGCAAAAAATTAACAGTAGAAGAATTCAAAGCAGACATCGAGGGCAACATCAAAGCTCATAAAGAAGAACAGTCAAAACAAGAACGCGAAAACAAATATCTCGAGGAATTATTAAAGACGGTTGACGTAGAAATTCCTGAAGCTTTGATTAGCGAAGAAGTTCATTTCATGATTGAAGATCTTCAACATGACATGGAACACCGCGGAATTCCATTCGATAAATATCTCGAGCAGGCCAAATTAACTCATGAAGACCTTCATAAAAAATATGAGGCCGAGGCTGAAAAGAGAGTGAAGCTCCGAATGGGCATTACAAAAGTTATAGAACTTGAGAATATTGAGGTGACTGATGATGAAATCAAGGCAGAAATTGAAAAATTAATTGAATATTATCCGGAAGATCAAAAGAAGAAAATCAAAAAAGACCTCGAAGGTAATGAAGAGACAAATCGAATGAAGAACAAAATGTTGCTCAAAAAGTTTTTCGAAAAAGTGCTGGCTTAAAATGCTGGGATAAGCGACGAGATTAAATTTCTGAACAAATTTTTATTTGCATTTTGAAACAAAAATGTATACATTCATTTCGAAGTGTATACAAAAAGTATTCACTTTGCGGTTTTAAAGGGGCCGCTTTCACACAATCAGGGCAAATAAAATGTTAAAAAGGCTTTTTACATCGAGCGCGCGTATAAAGCTTCTGGGATTGTTCTTAAGAAATCCAGATCAGGAGCACTACATACGCCAATTAACTCGCGACCTAAATGAGCAAATAAACTCTGTCAGGCGCGAACTCGACAACCTCAAAAAAATGGGGCTTTTGAAGTCTAAAATGAAATTTCGAAAAAAATATTATTATGTAAATAAAGATTTCATATTTTTCAATGAACTGAGAAGTATTTTTATGAAATCCGAAAGTTCATTGCCAAAAATAGCAGAAACTATAGCAACATTTGGTGATGTGAAATTAATTATTTTTTCCGGTTTATTCGTAGAAAAAGAGACCTCGGTAGATCTAGTTATAGTCGGTCCAATAGACAAAGAAAAACTAACCGCTTACCTGAATAACGACCTTCAAACGAAGCGCGCAGTCAGGTTTACGACGATGACGGAAGAAGACTTCCAATATAGAATTAAATACAAAGACAAGTTCATAATGGACATAGTGAAAGACTCCTCCTCCGTAATTCCATTAAAAAAACTTGATCTAGATCTATAAAGCAAGTATAATCCGCACGCTTTAGCTTTAGCTCAATGCTACGCTTTAACAAAATTATCACTTAGAAATTTAAAAAAATGGCTAATAAATTACAAGAATTACAGGAGAAGGCAATGAAAAAAATGCCAGAAATCGAACCTGGAATGACAGTCAGAGTTCACCAAAAAATTAAAGAAGGCGACAAGGAACGTGTTCAAATTTTTGAAGGGCTTGTTATTCAAGTTTCACACGGTCATGGCGCTGATGCTACTTTTACAGTTAGAAAAGTCGTAGAAGGTATCGGAGTCGAGAAAATTTTCCCACTTTTTTCTCCAAATATTGCGAAAATCGAGGTCAAAAAGAAGTCAAAAGTTAGAAGAGCAAAATTATACTACATGAGAGAGTTGTTCGGTAAAGCCGCTAGATTAAAAGGTAAATTCGTAAAAGCTGAAGAAGCAGTATCAGAAGCAGAAAAAGAAGAAGAAATTGCAGCATTAGCTGAAAAAGTAGCAAAAGAAGAGGCTGAAAAGGCCGCTAAAGAAGGTTCAGCTCCTACAGAAGTGGCTCAAGAAGCTACTCCGGAAGCAGCTCCAGCTCAGGAATCTGCTCCAGAAGCAAGTAGTGAAGAAGCAAAAGCTTAAATAAGCTAAACAAATTATGAAAATAGTCGTTGCTGGTAATTATGGCGCGGGTAATCTTGGCGATGAATTAATATTGGAGGGGATGATAAAAACCCTCAAGGAAATAGATCCGGAAGTGGATTTGACGATTCTTTCGGCTGATCCTGATTATACAGCCGCAAAATTAACAGAAAGATCACTGCATAAATTTCCAATGGGGATGAGATCCTTATTAAAAGGAATATTTCTCGGAAATATAAAACAAACTTTGAAAGTAGTGAAAGAATGCGACGCTTTTATATTGGGGGGCGGGGGACTTTTTGATCCATCGAGTAAAATGGGAATAATGATCTGGGCGGCTCAGGCAATGATGGCGATTTTGAAGAAAAAGCCTCTGATAATGTACGGACAAAATCTTCCAAAAATTAGAAAAGGCGTATTGGGGAAAATAGTTAAATATGTATTTGATAAAGCCGTTTTTATTGCATTAAGAGATGATGAAATACCGGAAAATTTCAAAAAAGCTGTGAAAGTTCCAGACTTAATATTTAAATCTCAACCAAATAATCACGAACCAAAAAAAGAAAATATAGTAATAGCGCTAAGAGAAGCCCAGTCGGTAACAAAAAACCATCTTCACCAGATAGCAAAATTCATTAACTTCATACAAGACGAAAACAGAGAATTAAAAATCGAATTTGTGCCTTTTGAAAAAGAAAGCGACGAAAAATTGATAGAATTTATGCTACCTCTACTGGCAGAAAAAGACAGAATAATAGTGCATAAATATACTGATAAAAGAGAAAAAATAGAAAAGATATTTTTATCCGCAAAAGCAGTGATAGGCATGAGACTTCATAGTATTTTAATGGCTGTAAATACAGGAACTCCGTTCATAGCCTTGAGCTATAATCCAAAAGTCTCAAACATTTTATCTTCAATGAAATTGAAAGGTTTTATTGTGGAAATGAAGGAGGTGGATTTTGAAAAAATGCGAAAATTATTAGAGGAAATTCTATCAAATCAGGAAGAAGTTCAGAAAAGAATTTTAAGTACTAGAGATGCTGAAATAGAGAAGTTCAAAGATGCGGAAAGTGGACTAAAAAAGGCACTAGGGTTATAAAACGCACCAGGATTATAAAATGCAGTTACCACGAAAGAGCCGACTTCATCATATAGATTTGACTACAGCAAACCGTTTTTTATTAAATATTTTCTGGAAGTTTTTTGGGAAGACTCATTGTCTGTGGCGCCAGATTTATTTGTAATGCCGGATTTTTCCAAAATACTACGTTGAATACGATCAGGCATATTTAGATTTTCATCAATATATTTGAACTCAGATTTTTGTACCAATCTTGAGGCTTCCATCAAACTATCAAAAGATTCTCCGCAATCGCCCCAGAACCCATCCAATATCTCGTAACTCATAGTTCCTTGTTCTATGTAATAATTGTTTACATCTGTAATTTCCAATTCTCCGCGTCCTGATGGTTTAAGCCCGCGAACTATATCAAAAACTTGATAGTCATACATATAAACTCCTGTAACAGCGAAAGGTGAATCGGGATTCTTTGGTTTCTCAGTAATTTTTTCTATTTTATCTCCGTTAATCGTCGGAACGCCGTAACTTGTAGGATTCTCCACTTTTTTTAAAAATATTTTTGCGCCTTTTGGTTCAAGCTCAAAAGAAGTAACAGCAGAATGAATATCGTCCTGCAAGATGTTATCTCCAAGCACTATACAAACCTTATCCCCATCTACAAACCTCTCTGCCAAAGCGAGAGCATGAGCGATTCCACCAGCCTCTTCTTGTACTTCATAGGTGAGGCGTAGCCCCAAATCTTTACCAGAACCGAGTAGCTCAAGGAAGTCGCCTGCATGACCTTTACCAGAAACTATCAAAATATCTCTAATTCCAGCTCTTTTCAACGTAAATAACGGATAGTAAATCATCGGTTTATTATATACGCCGAGCAGATGTTTATTGGTCACTTTTGTAAGCGGATGCAATCTAGAACCAGTCCCTCCCGCAAGTATTACTCCTTTCATTGATATGATTGATTAACAACCGGAATTTAACACTAAAATAAAATTTAGTCTAGGGGTTGTAGCAATGTGTGCGCATATTTTGAACTTTTTACCCCGGGGTAGAATTTAAATATTCTCTTAACGCCTCGTCCCAGGCCCGAAGTCTCGGTAATTTTGTATTCAATAATATAGAATTCAAAGGTCTTTTTGCAGGAGTGGGGTAGTCGGATGTGGTAATTTTTTCGACATTAAAATCCATTTCGCTAATTTTAAAAATTTCACTCGCAAATTCGTTCCAATTCGTCACTCCGTCATTACTCTGGTGATAAATCCCAAACTCCGGAAGCGACCCTGAGTCATATTTCATCACAATAGTATCAATCACACTCTGAGCGAGATCGGCAGTGAGAGTCGGACAACCAAATTGATCGCTTACTACAGCCAACTTTTCGCGTTTGCCTTCGACAACTTCACGCCCAAGTTTCAGCATAGTATCGACAAAATTTTTGCCACGATTTTCAATTCTTCGCCCGTATAACCAAGAAGTTCTGAAAATATAATATTTTTTCATGTTTGCCTCGATGCCTTTTTCGCCAGCGAGCTTCGTTTCCCCGTAATAATTCACAGGATTTGTGGAATCACTTTCTTTGTAACCTTCAAATAACGGCTTTTGTCCATCAAAAACATAATCCGTACTGAAATGTACAAGTATCGCATCGAGAGGAGATAGGATCTTCGCGAGTTCTGTGGGAACAGTTGCATTCAAAAGGTAAGAATTTTTGCGCTCGGTTTCAGCTAAATCAACGTTTGTATAAGCAATACAATTAATCACTATATCAGGAGAAATCTTCATCATCACTTCACGAAGTTTCACACTATCGGTCACATCCAATTCAGAGTGATCAAATGTGAAAATTTCAATACCACCGCCCAGGCGAGCCTTCGCGGTTTGCAATTTCTCGGGAAATTGATTTCCCAACATCCCTTTTTTGCCGAGCAGGACTATTTTCATTTTTAATCTTTGAAATTTATGCTCTTTTAGTCTTTGACGAATTTCACGACCTCTTTTACGACGTCTTTGAAAGCGACGTTTTTGGCTTCAGATGGCTTTCCATCGGTGCTTGGTGCGCGCTCTTTCCATTCGACCGAATCTCTTTCCAGCGTTCGTTTGCTGATGACTATTCGCAGTGGCAGCCCGATGAGATCCGAATCTTTGAATTTCACCCCGGCTGAGTCAGTACGATCGTCATACAAGACTTCGATTCCTGCCTCGGTCAACTCTTCGTATAATTTATCGGCTTTTTTTGTAGCTTCTTCGTCGTTGCCGAGTGTGATGAGGTGAACGTGATACGGAGCGACTGATTTCGGCCAGATGATGCCGTTCTCGTCGTGGCAAGCTTCTACGATCGTGCCGACAAGGCGTGTATTTCCGATGCCGTAGCAACCCATAAATACAGGGACTTGTTTCTGGTCTTTGTTCGTGACTGTGAAAGACACCGCGTCTGTGAATTTCGTGCCGAGTTTGAAAATGTTTCCGGCCTCGATCGCTTTTTCTTCGCGTAGGGCGCCGCCGCATTTGCCGCATTTGAATGAGCCGCGGACTTGGACGAAATCAGCGAAATCCTCGACCGTATAATCTGTCCCGATGTTTACGTTTATGATGTCGACGTCTTTTGCATTAGCTCCGGTGATGATGTTCGTGACGTTTTTGATCGAATGGTCGCCGATGAACGAAATTTTTACTTTCGCGGGCATATTCACAGGTCCGATGAATCCCTGAACCAAGCCAGCTTTCTTTAACATTTCAGGTGATGCAGGTCGAATCTGTTTTTTGAAATATTTCTCTACTTTTAATTCATTAATTTGAAGATCTCCACGGATACAAATTCCAACCAATCCATCGTCCTCAACTTCATAAACAACTGTCTTCAAAATTTTCCAAGCAGGACATCCATGCAATTCGCAACCAGCCTCTATAGAAGGTCCGCGTTTCGCTTCAACTTCTTTCATTGGCAATGGTTTTTCTTTTGCATTTGCCTTGCCATCTTCACCAAAATCCTCAGGCTCAGCATATTTTCCTTGCGCTATTTCAATATTCTGAGCGGCTCCGCATTTATCACAAATCAAAATTGTGTCCTCACCTGCAGGCGTGAGAATGCTGAATTCATGTGAGAATTTATCGGAAAATGCCCCGCCTGATGCTTCAATCATGTATGACTTCAGTCCGCAACGCTCGTACACATTCGTATATGCGATCTTGCAGCGATCGTAATATGCGTCGAGATCTTCTTCTGTTAAATGGAAACTGTACATGTCCTTCATCCCGAACTCTCTGCCACGAAGCACGCCTGATTTCGCGCGTGGTTCATTTCTGAATTTCGTCTGAATTTGATACACCGCCAAAGGCAAGTCTTTGTATGATTTGATAAATGTTTTCACTAGGGGAGTGACGACCTCCTCATGCGATGGTCCGAGAACGAATTCTTGGTCATCCGTTCCGCGAGTCCTATAGAGAACACCATCCATGCTTTGATCACGTCCAGTCGCTTTCCAGATCTCGCGTGAGTGCAAAACAGGCATAAAAATCTCCTGACCTTCAACCTTATTCATCTCATCTCGGATGATATTATTCACCTTTCCGAGGACACGTAGTCCCAGCGGCAAAAAATTATAAATTCCGGCAGCCTGTTTCTCAATGAAACCTCCCTGTGTTAGCAATCGAGCATTCACAGAATCCGCATCCGCAGGTGCGCTGTATCTCGTCTTTCCAAAAAGTTTTGAATATCGCATATATATTGGTAAATTTACCCGATAAATATACCAAAAAATTACCAAACATCAAAAAGAAACAGTCTACAACCACACACTTACCGGTAGTTTTCGTCACATCGAAACTACACCCTAGCTTCTCCCAATCCTCTCTGTCTTTTTTCAATCCTATAAGCCTCAAAAACATCTCCAGGTTGAACTTTTATATTGCCAGCATATTTGATGCCACATTCTTCACCTTCGCTAACATCATCGGCTGGAGTGACACCGCGTTGCAATGAAACCATTTGAGCATCCTGAGTAAGAACCTCATCTTTGCGTATAACTCGAAGTTTTGAATCTTTTGTAATTTTGCCGCCTTTAACTTTGCATCCAACTATCATTTCTTTTTTCTTTGTTAGGAAGAT
>DAONBD010000027.1:1223-7564 GCA_035401345.1 Candidatus Altimarinota bacterium | reverse complement strand
TGCATTTGAAAGTGCTGAGGTTGCTTTTATTCCAAAACAGACTGTAAAACTCACTACCAAAGATGATGCCGAGAAGGCTCTCTCGCTGATAGAAGCTCTTGAAGAAAATGATGATGTTTCCGATGTTTACGCAAACTTCGAAATAGACGACTCAATTATCGGGCAGTTGGAAAGTTAATCCTTTTAGTCTTCGAACCTGTATTTGAAAATTTGTTCGTGTGATGGTTCTTGTTTTTTTGCTCCCTCTTGCTTTGGGTCCTCTGTCTGGTATTCAGATTCGTGTTTTGGCACTTTTAAATTTAAATTTGATTCTTCTTCTGTTTTTTTGAATTTTTCCACTTCTTCCGGTTTTGGCATAGATCCAACCGCTTTTTCAGCTTCTTTTACTTGTGCAAGAAGTTTTTTTACATCAATCATCGGCTTCTCTTCATCATCTTCCTGACTTTCAATTATATTCAATCTTTCTTTTTGATAATTTCGAACTTTGTTCATTATTTCATCTTCATGTTTTCTGAATTCCCCATCTTTAATTACAAATCCAGCTGCTCTTGAATGTCCACCACCACCGAACATTTCGGCGATATTTGACGCATCAACTTCTGTGGAAGTTGTGCGTATTGAGCCTGAGATTGTACCGTTTGATTTTTCTTTCAATAAAAGCACCACTTCCGCTCCTGGAGCGTTTGTCATCAATTCGTCTATAATATCAGCTGTTTCTTCCTCTTTACTTTTAGTGTCTTTAAAATCCTGTTGTGTTACTGAAGACCATACAATTTTGTATTTATCATCGGTTTGAATTTTTGAAAGTACACGTCCCCATAATTTTAACTGACTCAGTTGTTTTGTTTTGTATATATGCTGGATTATTTCCTGCTGTCTTGCTCCATACGCTATTAATTGAGCGGCGTGAGCGAAAGCTTTTGGAGTTGTATTTGAATTTTGGAAACTTCCAGTGTCCGTGATAATACCTGTCAAAAGCAGTGTTGCCACGTCTTCATCTATTAATTCTTCTTCAAAAATTTCTTCCATTTGTTCGAATAATGGAAGTAAAAGTTCTGTTGTAGATGCAGACATTATGTCTACGTAATTTACTTTTCCGTAATGTTCGTTGGAAATGTGATGATCGATATTTATAACAGGAACTTCGTGGAACATATCCATATTGTCCTCATATATTTTTCTGAGTTGCTTGAGATCCGCCGTATCTACTGTGATTATCAATTCATATTCTTCTTGCCCTTCGTTGAACGAAATGTCGGATTCTGAAATCCTTCCTTCTTTTGGCGTAATTACAATATTTAATTTATTTTCACCGGCCTCAGTATTGATCTCTTGTACTTGAATTTTTCTTGTGTCCAATGTGATTATAAAATCTTTTGATGATACAAGGCTTGGATTAATTACTTGTGTTTTTGGTAGAAAATTCAATAAATCCGGAATGCGTTCTGATGATGCAACCGTTACTTCTTTCCCGAGTTTTTTCAAAATCGTATAGATCGATAAAGCGCTACCTATCGAATCTCCGTCAATTGGAGACGATGGTAAGATAAGTATTTTATTACTCCTTTTAATTAAATCTATAATTTGTTTTTGTATCTCGGAAAATTTCATAAAATTTGATTCTTGAATATCTTTTAATTATACAATAATTTATTACTTAAGTCAAACCCCTGTGTATAATTAAAAGGAGTTAAGCTTATCAAGAATTTTATTGAAAATCAACAAGCTCTAATTGAAGCACTTTTTGGCCATTCCAAAAATTATAATCAACATGACAGGCCATATCAAAAGACTTTTGTTTTTTAATTTTTTCGCTGTGTTCGCCCAACCTAAATCCAATCACCGGATAATTATTTTTATTAATTTGTGCTGTGAATTTTATGTGATTCTTGTTTCTGCCGACAGCATCCACGAACTGTGGTTTAACATTTTTTATCACAAATAGCGGTCGCGAATTTCTTACTCCAAAAGGTTTTAACTTCCAAATATCTTCTATTAAATTATCATTGATTTGCTCTTCCTGAAGCTCACAATCAATCGCCAAGGTTTGACGCAAATCTTTATCTTTTAGTTGTTTTTCAGCATATTCTTCGAGTCCTTCTTTTAATTTTTGAAAATTCTTTTTTTCGACCGACAACCCTGCGGCCTCCTGATGCCCTCCAAATGTCATCAATATATCTTTGAATTGAGACAATGCTTCCGTGATATTAAATCCTGTAATTGATCTAGCTGATGCCGTGAGAGTGTCGCCAAAATCCTGCATTATAACGGCTGGTCGTCCAAATTTCTCAGCCAGCCTCGATGCCGCCAAGCCAATAATACCGACGTGCCAATTTGGACTTTCCGCAACCAATATGTAAGGGAGTTTACCCTCCCTGTTTAGAGTCTCAAATTTTTCAAAAGCCTCGGAAAAGGTTTCCTCAGTCATTTTTTGTCTCTTTTGATTTAATTCTTCAAGTTCACGCGCACATTCATACAAAGTTTTTTCGTCCTCTTTTATTAAAATTTTCAATGCACAATAAGGGTCTCCAATTCTGCATGCTGCATTTATACGCGGTGCTATTTGAAAACCGACAGTTAATGCGGAAATTTCTGAATTTTGTACTTCTTGTATGCCAGCAAATTCTTTCAGAATTTTGAGTCCCGGATACCTTGTGTTCAATAAATTTGCGAGTCCTTTTTTTATTATCAAACGATTCTCTCCTTGTGCTATTCCAATGTCTGCAATCGTGCCAAGTGCAGCCAATTCCAATAATTGTTCCAACTCCTCCGAAGCTTTCTCCGGCCCAAAATTGTGTTCAAAAAGTGCGTGCGCGACTTTGAAAGCGACCCCCGCTCCGGTAAGTTCTGTAAACGGATATCCGGAATCTTCTAATTTCGGATGATTAATTGAATAGGCATCTGTCGGGATTTGCTCCGGGATCGAATGATGATCTGTTATGATCGTTTCTATTCCTTTTTCCAATCCGTAAGATACCTCACTGTTACACGAAATTCCGCAATCAACTGTAATGATTAATTTAACGTCCGCTTTTACGAATTCGTCTATAAATTTCTTACTTAAACCATACCCATCCTTTTCTCTATTTGGCAATCTTACTGAATAATTTGCATTAAGTTTTTTTAACGCGTGATACATGATGGCTGCAGAAGTAATGCCGTCAACATCATAATCTCCAAAAATCATAATTCTTTCTTGTTTCTCAATTGCATTCATTATTCGATCAACTGTTTTTTGCATGCCCTTCATTAAAAAGGGACTGTGAAATTTCAAAGTCCCGTCTGTATTTAAAAATTTTTGTTTCTCTTCGTCGGACAAAATCCCCCTATTTTCGAGGAGTATATCTAGAATCGGCTTGCCACAACTTTCGGCTTTTAAAACCCATTTCTTACCGAGAACCGACATTTATATGTGAATTTATTTATAAGCTTTTTTACTGGCCTTAAGAGCATTCTTTGCTTTTTTGGCCTTTTCTATCTCTTTGTTTTTCTTCCACATTTCTAGTGCTTCCTCTGGCGTGTGTGCTCTGTCCTTCCCAAACACCCATGTGTGACGAGAGCGTATCTTAGCGTCGATTTCCTCTAATACATCAGATATATCGAATTTTCCCATTTCTTCAGCAATCTGCGAGGTCAATACAATATTGAATAATATATCACCTAATTCTTCTTGCAAGTTTTTGTAATCTTTCTTCTTGAAAGCTTGGAGAACTTCTTGTGATTCATCCTTTATATATTTGGCCATATCGTCAATTTTTCTCGACCTGTCCCACGGACAACCAGTCGGCGAGCGCAATCGTCGTGATAATTTAACAATATCGCTGAAGGTTACTTTTTTGGCTTTCTTTCCGCCTTTTTGGCTGTTTGAGTTTTTTGCTTTTGAGGCTTTTTTGTCGTTTCGCATGGTATCCAGTTGATATTCTTGTATCTTCGGAACCATGTTAACTGACGCTTCGCGTAATTGCGAGTATTTTTTTTGAGAATTTCTGTACATTCTTCCAAACTCTTTTCTCCTTTTATATATGGGACGATTTCCTTCAGTCCAAGCGATGACATTGCAGGCAAATCTTCGTCATATTTTTTCAAAAGTTTTTTCACTTCGTCGATAAGTCCGCGTTCAAGTTGTCTATCTACGCGCATATCGATGCGCTCATAAAGCTCGTCCCTAGGCCATTCCAGACCTACCATAAAAATATCAAATGGTGATTTTTTCTTTTTATTGTCGATTTTGTTTTTGCCTCCGAGAAGATTTATTTCTATGGCTCTTACTACATAACGCACATTGTTTGGATGAATTTTTTCGGCGGATGCTGCATCGAGTTTCGCGAGGCGAGCGTGCAAATATTCGTTCCCGTGTTTTTCTGCCTCTTTGTATAGTTTTTCGCGTAATTTTTTGTTCGGAGCAATGCGTGGGACGTCGTATCCTTCCATTATTGAAGATATATAAAGCCCTGTTCCGCCTACCAACATCGGGATATTGCCGCGTTTTTTTATTTCTTCGATTTTTTTGAGTGCTTCGTCTTTGTATTCTGCTAATGAGAATTCTCTATCTGGAGTGACTATCCCAAGCATGTGATGTGGCACTCCATCCTGTTCTTTTTCAGATATAGCATCTGTGCCTATCTCCATCCCTTTATATATTTGCCTGGAGTCGGTCGAAATAATTTCGCCCTTTACGAGGTGCGCGATTTCTATAGACAAAGCTGTTTTCCCACTCGCTGTCGGACCTAATACCACGATGAGCGGATTTTTAGCCTTTTTTAAGAAAGATTTTAACTCTTTTTTTAGGTCGGAATGTTTCATGGGGCGAATTTTAGCAAATTTTGTTGACTTTTACACTCAAAAGTATAGAATCCACCCGTCGCAGACAGTAGGCATTGGAAACATAGAAGACCTACCGAGACGAAAATTCATCGCCAACAGGTTTGGATAGACCCTAACAGGTTCTAAAGCATCGGAGTTGGTTATCAAATTTTTATCTTAAGTCTGCGAAAAGCGCAGTTTTTTTTTAAAATTAATTAATACTCACTAACATGGCAGTTACAAAACAAATGAAGCAGGAGCAGCTTGCTGATCTTAAAGACAGATTTAAGAGAGCAAAAACTGTCTCATTTGCAGGCAATTCTGGCCTGTCAGTTCTTGAAGTCCAAGAACTTCGCGGAAAACTTCGAGAGAAGGATTCCGACATGAAAGTGGCGAAAAAAACTCTTATGAAAATTGCGGCACAAGAGGCTGGATACAAAGATATTCCAGATGAAGTCTTAGCAGGAGCCGTAGGAGCTGTTTTCACCTATAACGATGATATCATCGCCGGACCAAAAACTATTTACGAATACGCAAAGAAGCATGAGGCTTTGTCTCTTCTTGGCGCTTTGTTAGATGGAAAAGTCCTTACCAAAGAAGAAGCAAAAGTCCTTGCTATGACTCCTTCAAAAGAGGAACTTATCGCGAAACTTTTGTTCTTGTTCACTTACCCTATGTCTGGTTTCGTCAGAGCTTTGGATGCTATTGCTAAGAAACAGGAAATACCTCAAGAGGCAGCAGCGCCTGTAGCGGCTGAAACACCAGCTCCTGCAGAGTCATCTGCGGCACCTGAAGCTCCTGCTCCAGAAGCAGCAACCCCTGTGGCAGCTGAAACACCAGCACCTGCAGCAGTAGAAGCGGCAGCTCCGGAGGCTCCAGCGCCAGAAGTGTCTGAAGCACCTGCTCCAGAAACAACAGCTTAGTATTTACAATTATCTAACTTAAAATATATCTTAACTTAAAAAATTATGTCTGAAGAAACAAAAGTAACATTGAGCAAGGACGCTGAGAAAATCGTGGAGCTAGTAGAAAAGCTTCCTGTTCTCGAACTTGCAAGTCTAGTTAAAGCTCTCGAGGAGAAATTCGGTGTATCTGCAGCAGCTCCTGTAATGATGGCTGGTGGAGCAGGCGCAGCAGGTGCAGCGGCTGAAGAAGGTGATGGCAAAAAATCAGTTATCCTAGCATCAGCTGGTGGTAACAAAATTGGTGTCATCAAGGCAGTTAAAGAAGCTACAGGTCTTGGCTTGAAAGAAGCAAAAGATCTAGTTGATGCAGCTCCAAAAGCTGTTAAAGAAGGCTTAGAGCCAGCAGCAGCTGAGGAATTGAAGAAATTATTGGAGGCTGCAGGTGCTACAGTTGAATTGAAATAGTTTTAATTCAAGATTGTAGTTCTGATTTAAGATTGAATATTGAAAAGCTCTGATCGCGTGATTGCGGTCGGAGCTTTTTTTCTAGCCCGGGGTAGATTTCCCCAACCTGGGACTTTTTCTAGCCCGGGGTAGATTTCCCCAACCTGGGACTTTTTCTAGCCCGGGGTA
>DAONBD010000027.1:0-1123 GCA_035401345.1 Candidatus Altimarinota bacterium | reverse complement strand
GATTTCCCCAACCTGGGACTTTTTCTAGCCCGGGCTGGGTTTGGTGGGTTTGGAGTATTTACAAACAGGTTAAAATCTGATACAATATTTGGAATAAAATAAAAACAAATACAGATATGTCATTTTTGGACAAAATAAAATCTAAGCTGCCTTTTACACTTGATAAAGAAGCTACCGATATTGGAACTTCTGTGAATCAATTGAATGAGATGGCCTCATCAGATTTGAATCAAGCGTCTGCATCAGATTCCACTGAAAATGTCGACGATAATAAAAAATTCAGTTTTGGAGATCTTCTTAAAAAAATTAAAGGGGGGAAAAAAAATTCAAGTACTGCGACGGGAGCGACGTTAAATGAACCTCTTCCCGGGATGAAAATATATTCAGGCAATTCTTCCGCGAAATCGCCTTTGGATCAAGATTCTTCCGCTTCAAATCCTCTGATTGAAAGCGCTATACAGGGCGAGACAGCTGAAATGAAACAGTTTTTGGATTTACCTGAAATTGACGAGTCTTTATTGAATGAAATTGAGCCTCCAAAAAGTATTTTGCTTTATATATTAAAGGGAGTGTTTTTGGTTTTCTTGATAATCGGATCCGGAACATATTTATTCTTCGCGACACAACTTGGAACGAAACTTACATTTTTGACAGATGTGCTTCACGTGCCTGCCGCAATGAATGAATTAAAAAATACGAATGATGAATTAAAATCGGCTAAAACCGACTTGAACGTTTATAATTTATTGGAAGGGAAATTCCATCTTGATAATTTTAGTTTTGAAGGAGATAAATTTACGAGGAATTATCAAATTTACACGAACAAGTCCGTCGCTGACTCCACGAGAAATACAGCGAAAAGTGAAATGACTAAAATAAGAGAAATACTTAAAAGCGAATTGATCGGAGCAAGAGACAAACTGCTTACAGACTATCATGTTACACTTGTAGATCCTGATGTGTTGGATGCAAATATGTATCCTGATATTTTCAAAAATTTATTAATTGAAAGAATAGGTTCTGAGATTATTTCAAGAGAGGCTAAAAAAGATATAAATGAAACTCGTGATTATAAAACTTATGCTCAAGCAAAAAAATTGATAGAAAATGCGGAATTAAAAAA
>DAONBD010000026.1:0-7603 GCA_035401345.1 Candidatus Altimarinota bacterium | reverse complement strand
AAATCTCTCGGATTGATACCTGCAAACATAGTAGTGGAGGTCCCTGCCGGCTATATGCTGATTGTGGCTTCCAGATCATCTACACCGAAGAAAAAAGGACTTTCTACTCCACATGGTTTTGGTATTATTGATCATGATTATTGCGGGCCGGAAGATGAAGTAAAAATTCAGGTTTTCAATTTCACTGATGATGTTGTTTCTATAATGCGTGGAGAAAAAATCGCGCAGGGAGTTTTTGTTAGAATTGATAAATTTGAATGGGAAGAAGTAAATGAAATTCGTGAAGAAAGCAGAGGTGGGTTTGGTAGCACTGGAGGACATTTATAATTAATTAGCTCTCCCTGGATAGGACTGCATAGGACCGGGCCTGACAAATATGAAAAAATTGTACAAAGGAAAATTCATCACACTTTATGGAATCAACAATGTTGGTAAGTCTACTCAAGCTCAAATTTTGACTGAAAAACTTATCAACGAAGGTTATGATGCTGAATTTTTGAAATATCCAAATTATGGGATTGAACCGACTGGGAGGTTTTTGGACAATGTTTTGAGGAGTGGAACCGAACAAAATTTAAGTGAAGACGAACTGCAAATGTGGTTTGTTTTGAATCGATATCAATTTCAACCGGAGGTTGAAAAAAAGCTCGCGGAAGGCAAAATCCTAATTGTAGAAGATTATACGGGGACCGGAATTGCTTGGGGAACCGCAAAAGGGTTGGATAGAAAATGGTTAGAGGACGTGAACCAATATTTACTGAAAGAAGATTTGGCTATTTATCTCTATGGACAGCGACATTTGGGTGCCAAAGAAGCTTCGCATATACATGAACAGAACGATGCTTTGATTGAAAAATGCAGGCTTGTTCACGAAGAGTTGGCTGAAAGATATAAATGGAAAAAAGTTTTGGTCGAAGGCACAAAAATGGAAACTGCCGAAACGATTTGGGAAGTAGTACGAAAATTTTTAGAGGGGTAATTTTAATAGATTTTCATAATTCTTTAGTACTTGCCATTTCTATGTTCGCTTATTTCTATGCTTGCTTAACTTTATCTTTCTTCCCTAGCAATTTTTCATTATTTCCCGGCGGTTTTTTATTATTTTTACCGATTTTTGGTCGTTTTTAAGCAATTTTGCATCATTTTTTGCTATTTTCTTTACATTTTTGAACTAAAATGATAGATTTTGACCGGGCTTGGACGGTTTTTATTTATTAATGGCATTAAAATGGCAATTAAAATCGACGGTGCCGCTATTGCGAGCGAAATGTACGATTCTCTAGCCAATGAAGTTGGTGATCTTCAAACTCAACATCATGTTTTACCAAAACTTTGCGTTATTTTGGTTGGTAAAAATCCAGCTTCACTTTCATACATTAAACAGAAACAAAAGGCCTGTGATAAAACAGGTATACAATGGGACCAAGTTGATTACGAAGAATCTGTAACAACCGAAGAATTAATATCAAAAATAGAAGAATTAAATGCGGATGAAAAAGTTCATGGAATACTGGTCCAATTACCTCTCCCAAAACACATAAATGTAAATTTAGTTATTCGCGCGATCGATCCAAAAAAAGACGTGGATGGATTCACGGCTTACAATATTGGAAAAATGTTTATAAGTAGTGATTTTGAAGATCTTGCTCCTTGTACACCGCTCGGCGTTATCAAAATGCTCGAGTATTACAATATAGATGTCAGAGGAAAAGAAGCTGTCGTGGTTGGACATTCAAATATAGTCGGGAAACCACTTTCTACGATGCTTTTGAATAGAAATGCAACCGTCACCACATGTCACATTGATACTAAGGATTTGGCTTTTCACACGAAGCGTGCTGATATTTTGTGCGTTGGCGTTGGTAAGGCAAATTTAATTACTGCCGATATGGTAAAAGATGGCGTTGTCGTAATCGATATTGGTGTTAACAGAATGCCTGATGGGAAATTAAAAGGAGACACAGACTATGAAAATATTGAGAAAAAAGCTTCTTATATTACTCCGGTTCCAGGTGGTGCAGGTCCAATGACTGTAGCTTGCTTGATGTTAAATACTGTTAAAGCTGCGAAAAGACTAAATAATTTAACCAACTAAAATATGTGTGGTGTTTTAGGGATATTTGGAAATGATTACGTAGCTCAAGATGTTTATGATGCATTAATTACACTTCAACATCGCGGACAAGATGCGACAGGGATGATTACTTTTGATGGCAAACAATTCCATACAAAAAAAGGTTTAGGGCTGGTGAAAGATGTTTTTCACACAAGAGATATGCTCAGATTAAAAGGTAATGCAGGTGTCGGGCATACGAGATATTCAACTGTTGGTGGTGGTGGAGCTGAGGATGCCCAACCATTTTATACCAAAGTTTTCTTTGGTGTGATGATGGCCCACAATGGAAATCTTTTTAATGTTCATGATTTAAAAAAAGAGCTTTGGGAAAAAGATCATAGATTTGTGAATTCGAGTTGTGATGTAGAAGTTATTTTGGAAGTTTTTACAAAAGCTTTAACAAAACAAAGAATCAATAAAGACTTAAAATTCGATCATTTGTGCAAAGCTACGAAAAGTGTTTTCAAAAGAGCTCAAGGTGCATACAGTGTTGTTGCATATATTGCGAAGCACGGAATGATGGCTTTTAGAGATCCCCATGGAATACGCCCTTTGATTATGGGAAAGCGCAAAACAGGACTTTTGGATGAATATATTTTTGCCTCCGAATCTGTCACTTTGGATGTACTTGGATTTGAATTCGTGCGTGATGTGAAGGCTGGTGAATTAATTTGGATTGATGAAGAAAGAAAAGTTCATAGCAAAGTTTTGAGTAATAAAAAACATACTCCTTGTATATTTGAACACGTTTATTTTGCGAGACCGGATTCTATGTTGGACGGTATTTCTGTCCACAAAGCGAGGATGCGTATGGGAGAAAAATTGGCTGATAAAATTAAAAAATCCGGATTGAAAATTGATGTTGTTATGCCTGTGCCGGATTCCAGCCGTACTGCCGCGATCGCTTTGGCGGCAAAATTAAAATTACCATATCGTGAAGGTCTCATAAAAAATAGATATATAGGGAGAACTTTTATCATGCCCGGACAAGAGATACGAAAAAAATCTATTCACTATAAATTAAATGCTGTGAAGTTGGAGTTTGAAGGAAAAAATGTTTTACTTGTTGATGATAGTATAGTTCGCGGAAATACCTCCAAAGCTATTGTACAGATGTGTAAAAAAGCTGGAGCAAAAGCCATTTATTTTGCTTCTTATTCGCCTCCGGTTAAATATCCGTGCTTATATGGCGTAGATATTCCAACGTCTCAAGAATTAATTGCTTATACCCATACACATGATGAGATTCAAAAATTTATTGAAGCTGACGCTTTGTTTTATACCGATGTGAAAGATATTTTTGACAGCTGTAAGAAAGGTAATCCAAAGATAAAGAGTTTCTGCATGGCATGTTTTGAAGGGAAATATCCAACTGGTGATGTAACTCCTGAGGTTTTGAAAAAAGTTGCCGAGGAGAGATTAAGCGACAAATCATGTGCAAAAATTGAAGATGACGATATTAATATGGGAGGGCAAATGAGTTTGGCTTAAAGTCCGGGACTCTACTATAAGGGGTGGTAAAGTTCGGGACTTAAAATTTTAAAATACCACTATGAAAAAAATTTTAGTTATAGGAAATGGTGCTCGCGAACACGTGATTTGCGAGACTTTGAAAAGATCCCCTCAAGATACTGAAATTTACGTCGTAGGAGACGCTTTGAATCCAGGGATTCAAAACTTGGCAAAAGAATACCTGGTTGGACCTGGAAAAGATCCTGCTATTGTTGTTGAATTTGCTAAGCGAGTTCGGCCGGATTTTTGCATCGTCGGACCTGAGGCTCCTATCGCTGCTGGTGTAGTTGATTCTCTTGCGGAAGCCGAATTCAAGTGCTGCTCCCCTCTCGCAACAGTCGGTAGACTTGAGTCTTCTAAATCATTTACTAGAGACCTTTTAGCGAAGTACGAAATCGCTGGAAACCCTAAATTTAAAGTATTTGAGCGTGGACCTGAATATGAAGTCTCCGACGATGAGGTTAAAGCTTTTTTTGATGAATTGGGTGATGACTTCGTCGTGAAGGCTGACGGACTAAAAGGAGGTAAAGGGGTTAAAGTTTCCGGTGATCATTTGAACGGGCGTGGAGAGGGATTGGCTTATGCGCTGGAGTGCTTGAATGAGAGTGGTCGGGTTGTTGTTGAAGAAAAATTAGTTGGACAGGAATTTAGTTTAATGAGTTTTTGTGATGGTGTGCACACTGTTGAAATGCCTGCCGTACAAGATCACAAACGTGCTTATGAGGGCGATAAAGGTCCTAATACAGGCGGCATGGGAACATATAGTGATGCTGATTTGTCGCTACCTTTTTTACAACCTAGTGATATAGAAGCTGCGCGTGAAATAACTCAGAAAGTTGCCGTCGCTTTAAAATCTGAAACTGGTGTTGAATTTAAAGGCATAATGTATGGAGGTTTTATGGCTGTGAAAGATGGAGTGAGATTGATCGAATATAATGCGAGGTTTGGTGATCCTGAGGCTATGAATGTTTTGCCTCTTTTAAAAAGTGATTTCGTTGAGCTTTGTGAAGGAATTATTAATGGGACATTGGACAAGTTAAATGTTGAATTCGAAAGAAAAGCTACTGTCTGCAAATATCTCGTCCCAAACGGTTACCCGGATAATCCTTGCAAGGGAGAAAAAATTACAGTTGGAGAAATACCTGATGGTGTTCGCGCATATTATGCATCTGTGAATAAAAAAGATGATGGACTGTATTTGAGTGGATCGCGTGCAATTGCTTTCGTTGGTATTGCAAATACATTGGAGGAAGCTGAAAAATTAGCCCAGAGTGCTGTTTCTAGTGTGGAAGGACCTGTGTTCTACCGCAAAGATATTGGCACAAGAGAGTTGATTCAAAAAAGAATCGATCATATGAGAACGGTTCGCACTTAGATTCAAAAATATTTTACAAAAAAAAAGCGCCGCCTTAGATTGGTAGCGCTTTTTATTCTATTTCCTTAGATTTTTATTTCTTCATTTTCTTCACTTCTTTCTTCACCTGCTTTGTAACCTTTCCAGCTACACCTTTTGCTTTTTTCATAGCTTTCTTCGCTTTTGTTTTCATCTTCCCTGCCTTCTTTGATAATTGTTTGCGAGCCATATCAATATCTTCATCTGTAATCCCGTAATTTGCTTCCAGCCAAAGAGATGCACGTTTTTGTACGTCTTTTGCAGCTTTTTTACCTTTGACTAAATATTCCTGAACTTCCTCGTGTTTGGCAACATCTGATGTAAAATTACTCATATCTTTTCCCATGTCCATAAATGTATCTCTGAAAGCATTCATCCCGTAATTCCCTTTCTCAAAATCTTTTTTGAGTTCTTTTCTGAATTCCGAACCTTTTTTTGGGGCAAAAAGTAGTCCTACAAGACCTCCCAAAGCGAGTCCTGCGACGAGAGCTTTTATTCTTTTCATTTTTATGAGGTTAAAATTTCAACTTTAGCTTAACATTAAGCCTAAATTTTACAAAGTCATTTATAAAAGATCTATCTCAAATTCTTTCAACATCTTCTTTAAATTATAAATCGGCAAACCAACTACATTAAAATAATCGCCTCTTATACTTTTTATAAACAAACTGCCTTTTCCTTGAATTGCATATCCGGCCGCTTTGTCATCACCCTCTCCTGAATTCACATATTTTTCTATATCTTTTTCATCAATTTTTTCCATTTCAACTTTTGTTTCGACTGACTGAGTTAATGTTTTACCTGAAGCCGAATTCATCACGCAAAGACCCGAAATCACTGAGTGCTCCGTCCCGGAAATTAAGCGTATCAAAGGTTTTGCATCTTCTCTGTCCGTAGGTTTTCCCAAAATATGTCCGTGTGAAACACCTATTGTGTCAACTCCTATAATTATTGCGTCTTTGAATCGTCGTGAAGCCTCATGAGCTTTGCCAACTGCATTGTAAACCACTATTTCTTCAGGAGTTTCCCCTGCCAAACTTTCTTTTTTTTCTTCAAAATCGGGACTGTATTCTGTGAATTTTAATCCAAGTTCTTTGAGTAGATCTATTCTTCGTGGACTTTTTGATGCTAAAACTATTTCTTTCATAAATTCTTTTATTTGTCGCTACAATATCATTAATCGTTTGACAGTAAAGAGCTAATCTAATAAACTTCCTCTGCAAATATTTCAAAACACTATTTAACGAATAAAAATGCCATTAATTAAATCTGCAAAAAAGAGCATGCGCCAAGATGCTAAACGTAAGGCTAGAAGATATCCTTTGAGAAGCCAATTGAAGACTGTCTACAAAAAGGCCTTGGAACTTATAAAAGCTGGTAAGATTGAAGAAGCTAAGAAATTTATGCCTTTTGCATACAAAGTTATCGATACTGCAGCGAAGAAAAACATCATTCATGAGAAAAACGCTTCTAATAAAAAATCAAGAATTGCAAGAAGTTTGAACTTGTTGGAAAAAGGTGGAAAAGCCGAAGTTAAAGAGGAAAAAGCGGAGTGAGTTTGGAGTTTGGGCCTGTATTGCTTCGCAATACTAAGTCCCTCGTTCGTAGCAGAAAAGAAAACAAATTTTCTTTTCGCTACTCTCTCGGGCCTGTAGCTCAGGGGTTAGAGCAGTCGGCTCATAACCGATTGGTCGATGGTTCGATTCCATCCAGGCCCACCACTCTCTTTTTTTTGAAAGAGAGTTTTTTGATGACTTCTGAAGATTTTTTTTATATAATGCCAAGTGCCTCATAACAGATTTCCTATGAAAAAATCTTTGGTAGTGGATGTGCGTTCTTTTATACAAAAAAATTACAAACCGTATTATGGAGATGACGGTTTTTTGGCCGGCCCCACTCGTCGTACAAAAAATTTATTCAAGAAGGTGCAAAACTTGATGAATAAAGAGTTTAAAAAAGGTGGAATACTAGATATTGATACTGAGATGGTTTCTACTATTACAAGCCATAAACCTGGATATATCGACAAGAAAAAAGAAGTCATTGTTGGCATGCAAACCGACAAACCTTTAAAACGTGGAATTAAGCCTTTTGGTGGAGTGAAATTAATACAAAGTGCATGTGAAGCCTATGGATATAAGTTAAGTCCGAAGGTTATCGATGTTTTCAATAATTATGTTCGAAGTCACAATGATGGAGTGTTTAATGTATATAAAAATTGGCGAGGATTTCACACACCCGAAGGGAAATTATTAAGAAAATTTGGAATTATCACAGGACTTCCTGATAATTACGGACGAGGAAGAATTATCGGTGATTACAGAAGGATTCCTTTGTATGGAATTGATTATTTGGTGGCTGAAAAATTACAAGAACAAGAAAATGTCTGCAAATATATGGATGAAAAAAATATCCGATTGCGTGAAGAAATCGGAGACCAAATCGCCGCTTTGAAAGATATAAAAATTATGGCGGATTCTTATGGGTTTGATTTGAGCAAGCCCGCTCAAGACACAAGAGAAGCTATTCAATGGCTTTATTTCGCTTATTTGGCGGCCGTAAAAGAGCAAGATGGAGCGGCT
>DAONBD010000025.1:0-7820 GCA_035401345.1 Candidatus Altimarinota bacterium | reverse complement strand
CGTATATCCTGCAAAAAGCACTACTCCAAACCACGAATAAATCAGCTCCATAGTACTCCCCCATGGGATAAAAAGACCTATCACTCCGGTAATTATCATGCCTATGAGACTTATCATCAAAAATCCTCTCATCCCTATTAAATTCACTTTTGTTGTCCATCCAAAAATAGCAGCGGCCGCGAAGGTCAAGACCGTAGCTGCAAGAGCTCTGACAACTATCATTATCCCTGCTTCCGCCGCCGCCATTGCTATAATCGGAGCGGCCGTCATTCCGCTTATAAAAGCGAAAAGTGCAAACATTATTTTATTTATCACTCTTTTTTGCGACCATAGTCGTGCCGTTAAAATTATTCCCAATTCAACTATAAAAAGTCCGTAAAACATGCCCATCGAAAAAGAAGCCGTAGCGAAAACATAGTTAAGCATTACATAAATTCCAGCTATCGACATTACGAGTGCAAGTGCAAAAAACATCATAACTTTTCCAAGAAAAGTCACGCTATAAGAAGATCCCATCTTGATCTCGTGCGTTTCTGGATTTTTTTGTCCAAACATATTCATTTTGTTAATTTGTGATTAATTTTTGTGCCGGTTTATTATACTATATTGTAGCTATGAATAAATACTTAAGTTGGGTCGAGATAAAAAAAGATGCTCTGGCTCATAATATAAAAGGTTTTAAAAAGATTACGCGATCTCTGGTCGCGCCTTGTGTTAAGTCAAACGCTTATGGCCATGGACTTGTTGAAACTGCGAAAATTTTTGTAAGTGCCGGGGCGGACTGGCTGACAGTGAACTCTATTTATGAAGCTGAAATTTTGAAGGAATCAGGTGTGAATGTACCTATTTATGTTATGGGCTATACTTTGCAATCCGATTTGAGACGAGCATGGGAACTTGGCTTGAGATTGGTTGTTTACGGACGTGAAACAATTGATACTTTGGCTTCTATTTCGAGTGATTTTGAGAGACCTATTAATTTGCATATCAAGGTTGAAACCGGAAATAATAGACAAGGTGTAAGGATGGATGAATTATTGGATTTTGCTAAATATATTATTGAAAAAGGTGCAGGAAAACTTCACATTGAAGGGCTTGCAACTCATTTTGCCAACATCGAAGATACTACGGATCATTCATATGCTTTTCAACAGTTGAAAATCTTCAATTCCGCAGGAACGATGCTTCTCGAGAATGGAATCAATGTGCCAATGATGCATTGCGCAAATTCGGCCGCTACTATTTTGTTTCCGGAAACACATTTAAGTATGTGTAGAATTGGAATCGCGTCTTATGGTATGTGGCCGTCCAAAGAGACTTTTGTTTCCTATCAGGCCAAAGGTTCTGACGGGATTGAATTGAAACCCGCTTTTACTTGGAAAAGTGTCGTAGGGCAGGTAAAAAAAGTACCGAAGAATGAATTCATAGGGTATGGATGCAGTTTTCGCGCGATGAGAGACACTACAATGGCTATTATTCCCGTCGGTTATTATGATGGTTACGATAGAAAATTGTCTAACAATGCTCATGTATTAATCCGCGGACAAAGAGCCAAACTGATCGGACGTGTGTGTATGAATATAATTATGGTTGATGTTTCTGATATTCCTGATGTGCGAGTTGAAGATGAAGTCGTTTTGATTGGAGAACAAAATTTTGATGAACATTCAGATGCTATTTCCCCTGAGGAATTCGCTTCTTGGATCGGATCTATTAATTACGAAGTCACTACGAGAGTGAATGAAAGAATTCCTCGTATTTTTGTATAATTTCAAGTTTTAAATTTGATCTATTTTATGAATGGGAAGGTTATTAAAATTGTTGATAACGGAGAGCTATTGGTGAATTTCCCGAGTGATTTTTTGTGTATTCCGATGTATTTCAAAAACGGCTTAACCTCTGACAATTCGATGCAACTTCGCGAAGGAGCTATTGAAGCTTTGGTCCGTGCAAAAAAACATTTACCAAATGGGTGGAATTTTCTAGTTTGGGATGGTTACAGGCCATTAAAATTACAACAAAAATTATATGATGATTTGACAGCCTTGAGGCAAAGTGAGCACCCAGAATGGGATAATATAAGACTGGCTAATGAAGTTGAGAAATTTGTAAAATATGCGAGCCATGACCCGGAACTTCCTTCCCCTCATAATACCGGCGGCGCTGTGGATCTGACTATTTTGAATGCGAGCGGTGCAGAATTGGATATGGGAACTGTTTTCGATGAATTTACCGAAAAATCTTATACTTGGAAGGATGGTGGAACGTTTGATGATCTTGAATATGATATTGCGCGTGGTATTACTCCAACTCAGTCTGAAAATCGAAAAATTTTACGTGAGATTTTGATGGCCGAGGGGTTTGGGCCTTACCAGTGGGAGTGGTGGCATTTCAACTTCGGAAACATCGGATGGGCTGAACATTACGGAAAGGACGTTGCGATTTACGGATCTCTCGAGCTATAATCCACATAAAGGCGTTTAACTTTTTTATATGTCAGAAAAGATCAAAGTTGGAATTATTTTTGGAAGTCGAAGTGGTGAGCATGAGGTATCTCTTGTTTCCGCTACAAGCGTTCGCAATGAAATGCCAAAGGACAAATATGAAGTGAAGGAAATTGGGATTTCAAAGGATGGGAAATGGTATGTGTCTGGAGATTCGAGTGTAGTAGGCGGAGAGATTTATTCTGACGGGGAAGGTTTGATAGAAAAATTCAAAGATGGATCGTATTCTGAGATGAAGCCGGTTTCTTTCGAAACAGCTTTGGCTGGATGCGATGTTATATTCCCGGTTTTGCATGGGCCATATGGTGAGGACGGGACTATTCAGGGACTTTTTGAAATGATGAATATTCCGTATGTCGGATGCGGTGTTTTGGGATCTAGTCTTTGCATGGATAAAATTAATGCAAAAAGAGTTTTGGAATCATGCGGAATTCCGGTCGTACCTTACGTGGCTTTTTCACGTGCTGAATGGGGAAATGAGCGTTATGAAATTGCTGAGAAAATAAAGAAAGAATTGGGACTTCCTTGCTTCGTAAAGCCATCAAATATGGGTTCGTCTGTGGGTATTAGCAAGGTAAAAGCGTGGGAAGAACTTGTACCTGCAATTGATGAGGCATGCAAATACGACAGTAGAATTTTGGTGGAAAAAGGTATCGATGCGCGTGAGATAGAATGTGCAGTTCTTGGCAATGAAGAGCCAAAAGCTGCCACTCTCGGTGAGATCGTGGTTGGTGGTGAATTCTATGATTACAACGATAAATATGTTGACGGGAAATCTCATCCGGAAATTCCTGCTCAAAATTTAAGTGATTCAGTTAAGGCTAAAATTACTGATTATTGTCTTCGCGGATACAAGGCTCTCGGATGCTCGGGTCTTTCACGCGTTGATTCATTTGTCGACAGGAAAACAGGTGAAGTTTATTTGAACGAGATTAATACTTTACCAGGGTTTACTTCTATCAGTATGTACCCAAAAATGTGGTCTCATGCTGGACTAGAGTTTCCAGACTTGTTGGATAAATTGATCCAGCTCGGATTCGAAAAATTCAAAGAAAAATCTGGCAATAAAGTTGGCTTTGAATCGGGCAGCGATTGGTTCAAAAGTTCTTGACCGTACTCCTTAAGTTCAAGTATATTGGTCGGGCTTAAAACAAACATTTTTCAATGGGTTTATTTGGAAGAAAAAAAGAAAGCGCTGGTAATCCTGGAACCTTTATTGCTCTTGATATTGGTACAGATGAAGTGAAGGCTTCACTTGTTTTGAGTGAGGGTAAAAACGGGCGAATTTTGGGAGTCGGAAAGAAAAAACAGAAACTTGGAGATATGCAAAGTGGAGCCGTAACCGATATCGCTTCAGTAATTTCAAATTGTCATGATGCAATACGCGATGCTGAAAAAATGTCCGGAATGAGAGCATCTCAAATTATAATGGGGATAGGAGGTGAATTAGTTAAAGGGGCTACAACAACTGTCTCTTATATTCGCAGAGACCCTACTTCAAAGATCGATTTGTCAGAGCTGAAAAATATCGTCCATAAAATTCAATGGAAAGCTTTTGACCAGGTCCGAAGCCAATTATCATACGAAACCGGATACAATGAAATCGATGTTAAATTAATAAACGCAGCGATAGTTGATGTGAGAATTGATGGATACAAAGTCACAAATCCGATCGGATTTCAGGGTAAGGAAGTTAGTGTCAGTATTTTTAATGCGTTCGCTCCCCTCGTTCATTATGGAGCGTTGCAGACGATCGCCGCAGAGCTAGACAAAGAGCTTCTTGCGATCACAGCTGAGCCATACGCAATCACTCGTTCATTGGAAAATGATGACGCCAAATTCGGTGCGATTTTTATTGATATTGGCGGCGGAACGACAGATATTGCGGTTGTACGTGACGGTACATTGGAAGGAATAAAAATGTTCACGCTTGGTGGTAGAACTTTCACAAAAAGACTCGCACAAAGTTTAAATATTTCATACAACGAAGCGGAGGAAATCAAAGTTGCTTACGCGACTGATAAATTAGAAAAACAATCTCACCGTATTGTACACGAAGCGATGAAAAGTGATTGTGATGTTTGGCTTTCCGGGGTTGCTCTCACATTGAGTGAATTTGAAAATATAGACATGTTCCCATCGAAAATTTTGCTTTGCGGAGGTGGTGCAAAATTACCTGAAATTCGCGAAGCTCTGGAGTCGCGTGAATGGTTAAGATCTCTTCCTTTTGCGAAAAAACCTCAAATAGCTTTTATCAATCCAAAATATATTTCTACGATTGCAGATGAAACAAAAAAACTCGATCAACCTGAAGATGTTCCGGTTCTTGCTCTGTCTCACCTAGGACTTGAATTCATGCGTGAAGAACAAGTGTTAACAAAAGTTTTGAAAAAAGTTGTTCGTTTAATGCAAATATAATTCCGCAAGTATAATCGCACCCGATGTCCCTCAAAAAACGCCTTCAAAGTTTCAAAGAAAAATTTAAATCCGGAAAAAAAGTTAAACAAAAAAATCCGGAAGAGCGTTTTGAAATAGAAAAATTGAGTATTTCAGAGACAAATGTCCTTTCCAAGTCAGATATCAAAGAGCAGGATTTTGAGAAAAAAGTTTTCATTCAAGACGACCAGGCTAATATCGCTCGCGTGTCTAAAGACGCCGGCCAAGATACCGATCTCGCTCCTGCATCTAAAGATTCCATTCATGACACTGATTTTGCTCCCGTCGAGAACACTCTTATTACCGCTGAAATGTCTATCAAAGAAACTATTGATACTTCAAGCGGCGACATTTTTTTCGCTGAAGATTTTAAAATTGAGGAAATTCAAAATGAGTCAAAAATTCAGGTCGGTGATGAAGTATCAACTGTGAATCAGGGAGAAATAATTTCCAGTAAAAAAGTTGTTTATATAGAAATTGACGACGAAGTCACGAGCGTTTATGACAAAATTAAAAATCTTCGTATCAGACATGTGTATCTGGTAATACCGCAAAGAGCGGTTGTATTTCAAAGCATTGTGAATTTAAAAATACTGAAAAAAAAGTCTGAAGAAATTGGACAAAATCTTTATGTAATAACGAATGATAAAAATGGTGCGTATTTGTGTCAGCAAGTTGGAATAACTGTCTATGACAAAGCCGAAAATGAGGATCGTCCGGCGATTTTTTCATCAGAAGATGAAGATGAAAAAATTAGAATCAGTCCACTAAAAGCTTCTGTGAATTCTGTTGTTGATGAGACTCCTACAAGACTCGCTGAAAAAAAAGTTTCGATACCTGAGATTCTCGCCGCCGAGCGTAATAGAAAGAAATTTTTTGGTGGAATGCGTGGCGGAAATGATTTTAGGAATGAGAAGTTATCCCCTGTCACCTTTAAGCCCGAGAACAAAGATGAATCGAAGAAAAAGCCACGCCTTGTTTTGGTTGCACCAAATAAACAGGCTTTGATCGGACTTGGAGTTTTCAGTGTTTTTATTCTTCTTGTGATTTTTTATATAGCTCTGCCGGGGGCTACTTTGTATCTCACTCCGACCGCCAGTATTCTTGAAAAATCTGTCAATGTTACTTTGGCTGATTATGAAATTAATAAAGCTGAAATTGAAGCTTCAACTTCACACATGATACCGAGTAAAAAAATGGCTATTCGTGTCGAACGCGCAATTCAATATCAGTCCACCGGAAAAAAACTTTCTCCGAACGCGTCCAATGCGAGTGGGAAACTCACCATAATAAATAATTCTGATAGAGATTGGGGCTTGGTGCAAAAAACCAGATTTCAGACGAATGACGGGCTAGTTTTCCGTATAACAAATGACGTAACTGTTCCCGCATCAAGTACAACGGGGCCCGGGAAGTTGGAGGCGTATGTTGTGGCGGATCCGGTTGATGCTTTTGGACAGGTTATCGGAGAGAGAGGGAATATAGGGCCCGCGAAATTCTTTTTGCCGGGTTTGAGCGAATCCAATCGAGCACTTCTTAGCGCTGAAAGTACTGCCAGTATGGCAGGTGGTATCACTTCTTTTACTCCAGAAGTTACAGAGGAAGATATTGAAGCTTCAAAAGCTAAACTTTCTGAGACTCTTATGAAAGCCGTGGAAGATGAATTAAAAGCTGAAATTGTAAGACAAAATGAAACTTCAAAAACAGATTATATTTTGTTGACAGGCATTAATGCGATCGAGGTTGGAAAAGTTGTTACAAATCCTATCCTCGCCCAGCCTGGACAAGAGCTCCCTCAGTTTGAAGTTTCCGGATATATTACCGCTTCCGCTTATGCATATTCAAAATCCGAAATGAATGCTCTCCTCACTCAAGAATTAACGTTGAAAAAAAGTCCGCAGAAAAAATTGGTAAAAATAAACGAAGACTCAATCAGTTACCAAATTTTTGAAAAAGATTCCGTCAGAAATAAGATTAAAATAACTGCAAATATAAAAGGCATCGAAGAATTTGATCTCGATCCTGAAAAAGAAAATGGCGCGCGATTGATCAGTAAAATCAAAGAACATATTCTTGGAAAAGACATCGAGGACGCTCGCAACTACATTCAAAATCTCCCTGAAATCAACAAAGTTGAAATAGAGATGTGGCCGGCTTGGTCTCCCACTATCCCGACAGTCGCTGACAACATCGACATAGAAATCCGTGACGCAATAAGTGTGGATTAGTTTGATATTGGCGAATTTCTGTTGTCACTCCTGAAACATATTTGATATAATATATCTAAAGAAATTTAATCCTCATTTCTTATGTTTAAAAAAGCTTTATTGTCTTCTCTTGTATCTGCGTTTTTAGCGCTGTCAATTTTTACTGTTGCCACCGCATTTGGCGAAACAACTCCTAGTGACACTCCACCCAGTGGATTGGCAAGCCCAACTTTTGGGGGATTGAGAGTGAATGGGACTTCTGTTTTTTATGGGCCCGTACAAATTGGAGATCATTTGAATCCTTATAGTCTCATGGTTACAAACGGTATCGATTTATATGGAGATTTGAATATGAGAGGTGGCGGATCTGATGTTTATACTAATAGTTTATACGTTAGTGAAAACATTATGAATAATGTTCTTGGTGACCCTTTTCCGGTCTATATTTACGATGATTTAACCACTGCTGGAAAAATCATTACTAACAATGGGTTGGACGTTAATACTACTATTTTGAATGCAAAGGCTGGATTGGCTGTTACTGGTACCACGACTTCTACTGGGAAAATTACTGCTAATGGCGGTTTGGATGTAAATAATTCCGCTTTAAATGCAAAGGCTGGATTGGTTGTTACTGGTACCACGACTTCTACTGGGAAAATTACTGCTAATG
>DAONBD010000024.1:6689-8054 GCA_035401345.1 Candidatus Altimarinota bacterium | reverse complement strand
TTTCTACATTTGCTCCACAATAAACAGCATTCATTCCAAGTTTTTCTTCAATTCTTAGTAATTGGTTGTATTTGCAAATTCTTTCAGTGCGACAAAGAGACCCGGTTTTGATCTGGCCGGTAGCGAAAGCAACTGTAAAATCAGATATAAAAGTATCTTCCGTCTCGCCACTTCTATGTGAAACAACAGCCGTCCATCCCTCATCATGAGCCATTTTCACAGCAGCAATAGTCTCTGTCAAAGTTCCAATTTGATTTAATTTAATCAAAATAGAATTACATGCTTTTTTCTCAATAGCTTTTGAAAGTCTTTCAACATTTGTCACAAGGAAATCATCTCCAATAAGTTGAATTCTTTCGCCAAGAGCATTATTAAGAGCTACCCAACCATCCCAATCATCTTCAGCCATGCCGTCTTCTATAGAAACGATAGGATATTTTTCAATTAATCCAACATAGTATTCAACCATCTGTGCGGAATCATAAGAAACTTCTTTGCCATTCACTTTGAAATTATATTTTCCATCCTCATAAAATTCACTGGCGGCGACGTCTAGAGCCAACATTGCATCATCACCGGCCTTGTATCCGGCAGTTTTTATAGCGTCCAAAATCATATCAATCGCCGCCTCATTATTCGGTAGATTTGGCGCAAATCCGCCTTCATCCCCGACAGAAGTTCCAAGCCCTTTATCTCTTAAAATTTTCTTCAAAGTATGGAAAATTTCAGCACCCATTCGAAGAGCCTCATGAAAACTTTTCGCCCCAATCGGCATAACCATAAATTCCTGAATATCCAGTCCGCTATCAGCGTGTTGTCCACCATTCATAATGTTCATCATCGGGACAGGGAGTTTAAAAAAGCCACCAACCCCTTTACCGGTTATTATATCTCTTGTTTTTCCATTTTTATGATTATTTCCTACATCACAAGTTGCATTTGAATCTCCACCCATCTCGGCTAAATATTCAAACAATTCCACTCCTTTTTCATTCGCCGCCGCTCTAGCACAAGCCAAACTCACACCTAGTATTGCATTCGCGCCAAGTCGACTTTTATTTGCAGTTCCGTCCAATTTAATCATAGCTTCATCAATCTCTTTTTGCGCGCTCACTTCGAGCCCTTTTAACGCTTTAGCAATCTCCGCAACATTTTCAACAGCCTTCAAAACGCCTTTCCCGGCATATCTGGTTTTGTCGCCATCTCGGAGTTCCACAGCTTCATGCACTCCCGTAGAAGCCCCGCTCGGCACCGCCGCGCGCCCGAAAACACGCCTGCCAGAGCCGTTCGCGCCATCACCATTCATCGCGCCATCACCATTCATCGCACCATCACCATTCATCGCACCATCACCATTCATCGCAC
>DAONBD010000024.1:0-6589 GCA_035401345.1 Candidatus Altimarinota bacterium | reverse complement strand
ATCACCATTCATCGCACCATCACCATTCATCGCACCATCACCATTCATCGCACCATCACCATTCATCGCACCACCACCATTCATCGCGCCACCACCATTCATCGTGCCACTACCATTCATCGCCCCCCCAATTCCTTCACACTCCACCTCCACCTCCACAGTCGGATTTCCTCTGGAATCAAGTATCTCCCTCGCGGTTATATTGACAATTTTTGACATAAGATAAGGTTAAATTTTTCAACGATCCAGCAAAAATCTTACCATAAAACCCGCTCCCTTGCCAAACCACCCTCTTTTAAGTATTATTCCAGGGCAAAAAAGGACATTTAACGTATATAAATATGGACATTTTATGGCACGGGAAAACCTGTTTCACGATCAAAGGAAAAACGGCAAATATAGTTATAAACCCGGACAAATCGATAAAAACACCATTAAAAGGTGATGTTGTATTGTCTTCGATTGGGCCACAGGAAGAATTGGCAGAAGTAAAAGACGTTAAAAAAGTTTTTGACTGGGCGGGCGAATATGAAATTTCAGAGATTCCGATTGTTGGTTTGAACGCATGGACTCGCAGTCGCGGAGCAGAAGAGGAAGAAGGGTCAAAAGGCGATCGAACAATTATTTTTGGAATGGAAGTTGATAAGTTCAGAATTTACCACTTGGGAGGACTCGGCCACAAACTCACAACTGAAATGGTCGAAGAAATAGGAGATGTTGATATCTTGATGGTTCCGGTTGGCGATGAAAGCAATCTAGGCGGAGACAAAATGGAAGATGTTGTGGAACAAATCGAGCCAAGAATGGTTGTATTTATGGGCAGCGGAGATTTCCAAGCAGCCGCGAAGAAACTCGGCGCACCTGCAGTCGAAGAACAAGAGAAATTGACTTTAAATTCCCGCGAATCTCTCTCTAACGACAAAACTGTTTACACAATTTTGAAGGCAGTCTAAAAAAGCGCGCAAATTGCGCATCGCTAAACAAAGCGCTAGCGTCACCAGTTATGCGATCGCTCACCAAAAATCACAGCAAGCAATTCCCATTACAGCAAGCAATTCCCATTACAGCAAGCAATTCCCATCTCGATAAACAATCCACGCTCCCATAGTTCAATGGATAGAACAAGGCACTCCTAAGGCTTAGATGCAAGTTCGATTCTTGCTGGGAGCACCAGAGGGAGGGGAAGTTTAAGTTTGCGGATTTTGATAAAAGACTCCAAAGTAATTTACATTTTGCAGTAATTTTAGCAAAAAAAAACAAAAGTACACAAAATTACCAAAGAAAATCTTGTAGTAAGGTTGTTTTTCGGCGTAAAAAATGATATAATTGCAAGATGACTTTAACAGAATTAATACAAAAATCAGTAATCCTGACAGACAAAGAAAAACAATTTTACATATTTATTGTTCCTTTCCTGTCAGAAAAGCTTGTGAAAAAACTTCAGGATATTTTTGAACGAGAACAAAAATCTTTTGAAAATGTTGAAGAAAAATATCTAAAACAAAAAACTGAATCTAATAGAAAATTCCTTGAAGATTTGAAAAATTTCTACGAACAAGAATATAAAAAAGAGTCTCAAAACGAAGAGAAAAAAGAAAAAGATAAAGCGGAAGACTTATTAAAAAAATTAAATACCTAATATGCCAGCGGAAAACGGAGAAAATTTAGTCAAAGATATAAAAAAAAAGGAACAAGAAGTTCAGAAAACAGAGCTAAAGTCTGCTCAAGAATCCAATGTTTTTGATCCTGAGCAATTTGAGAAAACCAGAACGTCAGAAGTTGTAGACATAGTAAAAGAAGAAATTGTAATACGGGAATTGGATAAAATAGAGGGTAAAATTAACAAATCTCCATTATCAAAAGAATATAAAGATCAAATTTCAAAAAAACTTGATGGGAAAATTAATGAATGGAAATCAAGTATAAATAAGGTTGATGAAAAATATGCAGAAGAGCTAAAGATGGTATTTGGTGAAATAGTTAATGAATTGAAAAATTTTAATCAAAATAAAGAGGTAAAAGAAATTTATGAAGTCGTGGAGCCTTATTTCCAAAATAAGTTTTTGGTGGAACAAGCAATAAAAGTGAAAGTATACGGGAGAGGAAGTGGAGATTGGCAAAAAGTTAACGGGGAAGTATCAAAAATTACCCCTAAACTTGGAGATATTAAAAATGTAGAAAAACTTCAAAAGATTTTAAATATAGATGAAGATGGAAAGATAGGACCGCAAACAATGAACGCGCTTTTTGCAATGCTTGGAAGTGGTCGAAAAGAAGTACAATTTGGACAAAAAACAATTTTATACAATGAAGACGAAATTCCGAAGCCTGAAATAACACCCGAAATTCAAAAAGAAATAGATGAAACATTTAATAAATTAGACTCAAAAGCTTCAGAGATAGCCGCGAAGGCTCAAACCTATGTTGATTATTTAATGCAAAATGGGAAATCAGCGCCAAAGCATGAAAAAGATCTCGAAAATTATGCGGTAAGTTTGTGTGAATTAGCAGCGTCATGTGAAGGAATAGTCTCTTTATATCAAAAATACGGAATGGATTATCCGAAAGCAACCATACAAACAAAGAGTGTAACAAAAGGCAGTAGAGTTCTGCAGGAATTAAAAATAAAAATTCCAACAACTAAAGAAGAGGCATCTCAACTCACCTCGCAATTTCAAGCATTTCTATTAAACGTTAGGACGGAGTATTACATGGAAACATCTGATGAAAATTATGAACAATATGGCAGAGAATCGAGAGTTCAAGAAAGAGAAATGAGAAACAGTGAAGCTCAACAACTTTTGGATCAAGCGAAAGGCGAAGACTCTAAAATAAACGGTGTAGATGAGGCGGAAAGAGTAAAAGTGGAAAGCAAGGTGTCTTCAGCGATGGCTGGCATGACACAAGATTTAGATTCAATGAAAGGTATGCTGGCAAATGACTATCAGGCGGCATATAAATTTGGATTAGGTCTAAATGCTAAATTTGGAGAAACATTAGAGGGGAAATATGATTTATACGGAATAAAAAGTGAAGAAATATCAAAATTTCCAGGCTTAAAAAACGCATTATCAACAAGCGCAAAATCAGCTCAAGAGCAACTAGATCAATTATTAGTAAAAAGTATAAACAATAAAGACGTAGAAAAATTAAAGCAAGATTCAACTTTATTTGTTCAAAAAACCAACTTGTATATTCAAAGTTTAGAAGTGTTATTTAAACAAATAGAGGCCGGGCAAACTCCAAGTGAAGAATGGATGAAAAGAGTAAGAGAAGGAGCTGACGGGGTTTTGAATGATCCACTTATAGGCTCAATAAAAAACAGCCCTGCAAGAGGGTTTATTAAAAGTCTTAATGTTTTGGATGGGAAAACAGAAGCTGAAAGAAAATTCAATTTGAAATTTATTGAAACATTTGTGAATTTGAGAAAGAGTGAAAATATGATGTCGGAATATATAGAAAAAGTGACAGGAATGTGCGTGAAAATATCTGGGACAGAAGGAACGACTTGGAAAGACGATATTTGGGAATCAGCAAAACCAGTACTTATCACAGTCGCAGCAGTAGCAGGAGCCGTAGCAATGGGAGCTTTGTTTCTTGCAACAGGAGGCGTAGCAGCAGTAGGCGTGTTAGGCGTAGCAGCAAATATTGGAGTTGGATCAATAGTTACAGGCTTTGGAGCTGCGTATGGTGCGAGGTTGGCAACAGCCGCAGTAGAACAGGACGTAGAAGTATTGGCTGACAGTAAAGGAATTTTAAAAGACTGGGCGGTAGGTTCGGCCATGAGTGCGGCAGGTGGAGCTTTTGGTGCGACAGTTGGAACCGGAATTGGTAGAGGCGGGGCTGCGATTGCAGGCTCAAAATTAGCACCGGAAGTATTAAAAAAAGCCGCATCATCTACAGCGAAGTATGGAGAAAGAATGGTGGAAACTTCGTTTAAAGTAGGGAACGCTCCAACCACAGGATTGAGATCACAATTACTTCATGTAGGAAAAGAATTAACAGAAGAAACAGGCGAGGAATTACTAGAAGATAGTTTGCAAAAAATAGGAGAAGGTATGGCTCCAAACAATCCAGTTGCAGGTTTTGTGTTTTCAATGATTCCATCGACATTAAGACAAAGCAGAACTTCGTTCATGAAAGGCACTGGCCGATTTCAAGCAGGATCAGGTATTACAGGAAAAATCGCCGGAAATGGTGTTGAGTTTCAATACACAGACAAAGATTCAGCAGTGACCTACATGAGAGAGCGTGGAGCCCCAGAAGACGTTCTCACAACTCTTGAGACAAACGGATTTGTAGATGTAACTGTCAATGGAGTTAGAATAAAAGTTGAACAAGAATCAAAAGTGGATACTGAAGAAAGCAAAGTAGGAGGAGGTGGTGGTACCGGAGATGATGAAAATGAAAGTGATAAAGAGACAGGTAAAGCAAAGAGAAGGAAGATAGCAGGTGGAATTCGAGAAGAGGCGGAAGCAAGGGGAAATAAGCCAAAAAGCAGACCGGCGAAAAACAATAGTAAGGCGCGACGAGCAGCTGATCCGAAAAAAGCAGGAAAACAGGAAAAAATAGATCAAAGAAGGCAAGAAAGAAGAGCACGAGAAGCAGCAAATAGAGCAAACAATCAAACAGAAGCAGACCGACTAGCCCAAGAAGAAGCAGCGCGAAAGGCCGAAGCAGACCGACTAGCTCAAGAAGCAGCACGAGCCAAAGCAGAGGCGGAAGCAGCAAGAAAGAGCCCAGAACCACAAGTAACAGATAGAAAGCCAGAAGATTTCAAAATCAAAGATAAAGTAAGGGTGAAATCAGCTCCAGCATGGGGAGTCGAAGGCTGGAGTATAGTTGAAATAAAAGATGGCGTGGCTAAAGTTGTTTCTCCTAAAACACCGAGCGGAAAACAAACAATGATAGAAGTGAAGACGATTGATCTAGCTGGATGGAATTCCGCAGAAAGTATAAAACAAGACATGGCGGAAGCAGAAAGAGTGAGAATTGAAAATGAGAATAGGCAAAGAGAATGGGAGGCGAAAAGACCAGAAAGAGAAGCGGCCGAAAAAGCTCGAAGAGACGAGGCAGAGAGGATTAAGGCCGAGGAAAGAAGAGAACAAGAAAGATTGAAAAAACAGCAAGAAGAAAACGACAAAAGACTAGATGAGTTAGTTAAAAAAAGAGGAATTCCTAATTTCAAAGTCGGAGACCAAGTAAGACTTTCTGAAGATGGAAGGTTGTTAACAATTTCATTGATAAATGACAACGGCGATTTAGTAGTAACAGAGGAGATAGGAGGAGGCAGGATAAGAAGTAGGAATATTAAACCAGCTAATCTGGCAAGATGGAATTCTCCACAAGAAATAGAGGAGAGAAGGTCGAAAAAGGGAGAGAACTCAGAAGGAGTTGATTCAAAAATGGATGGTGAAGCTATAAAAAGTTACATAGAAAAAGTAAAAAGTGACTCATCACAGCCGAAGTTGACAAGATTGATTTTAAGCAATCCAATGTTAACACCAACAACTACAATTAAAGTTGGAGATCGTGTTTTTTACGCAGGCCCTGTTATTGCGACTAAAACGGAAAAAGGAGGGTTACGTTTCCAATCAATAATGTTTACAGAAGTTAATGGCAAACTAGTTCCGAGAGCATTTTATAAATCAAATTCAGACGGCGGATGGAGAGTGACGCCATATTTTAATGGGCAGATATATTCAAAAGGTGATAATATACATTACACTCAAGAGACGAAGCCTCACGAAGAATTATCTGCATACCTTGGGAGTCAAGCTGTAAATCAAAAATACAATGGTGATTTTATACAAGAATATTTCTCGATGGGAATTGCTGATGAAAAAGGGGAGATAACTTTTAATGACGGACTAAGTGAAGTTAAAACATTCAGTGCTGAACATAGTAGGTATGACGATGGCGGTAAATTTGATGGAGTGAGACAGTTTAATCCAGGTCGATTAAACAAGGATTTGAAAAACAGAGAAGATCTGGCAAGACTGGAAAAAGTAACAAGTGTAGAAAATTTACCAGATGGATTTGTACCAGATTTTTCTGCAAAACCACTTCGTTCATATCAAATGGATCACACGATTCTTACTCCAGCAACGGGGAATAAAATAACAGTTGATGTATATCAAGGAGTATTAGATGGGAAAAGTGTAGAATGGCACATGGCTCATGATTCACAAGGCAGGGTTTGGGTAGATAGAATAAATTTTCATAACGACGAATATAACAGTTATGGTGTTGTGTCAAATTTGATTCATAGTGGCATATTAACAAGTAAACCAATAGACTATATAGAAAATACCGACATGTTTTTAGAATACCCAAGATTCACAGGTGAATTCAGAGAATATTCAGATATAACTCCTCTAATAGACAGGATGGGGCCAATAAAAAAGTTCAGAAAACAACGGAATATTCAACGCACAAACTCCGACCAAGAAGCAGCGCGAGCAAAAGCAGAGGCGGAAGAAGCACGAGCAAAAGCAGAGGCGGAAGAAGCGCGAGCAAAAGCAGAGGCGGAAGAAGCGCGAGCAAAAGCAGAGGCGGAAGAAGCACGAGCAAAAGCAGAGGCGGAAGA
>DAONBD010000023.1:2140-8165 GCA_035401345.1 Candidatus Altimarinota bacterium | reverse complement strand
ATTGCCAACTATTTTATAAATCACGCAAAAAAATCTGAGAAAAAAATTGAAAGAATAAAAAAAGAAAAAGAAAATATAAGTCTTTTTGATTCGGTAGGTGAAGAGGAAAATAACAATGATGATGAAGATTTTTCAATTTTGGATTTGATAGAGACGGCAAAATCAATTTCATTCACGGAAATGGAAGCGATTCACGGAATAGGGGAAAAAACAGCAGGTTTTATATACGACTGGTTCAACGATGGTGAAAATATAAATTTATTGGAGAAATTATACAGAGTTGGTGTTGTGTTAGATGTCAAAAACATCACTCAAAAGGGAAAATTATCCGGAAAAACATTTCTAATAACTGGCTCTCTTTCAGAAATGTCTCGCGATGAAGCGCATGAATTTATTAAAAGCAAAGGAGGAAAAATATCAAATTCAGTCTCAAAAGAATTAGACTTTTTGGTGGTCGGGGAGTCTGCAGGTTCAAAACTTGAAAAAGCAAAAAGCCTAAACATAACGACTATCACGGAAGATCAACTAAAAAAAATGGCGCTATAATTACTCATCGATCAACTCTCCACCAAAAACATCCATAGCATCATCCAAAACACTACTTGGATTTTTGTTTTCGCTTACCGCAGAAGAAATTTGAATTTCTTTAACTTTGCCCAAAATTTTCAATTCTTTACCAAAAACTTCTTTGAAAACTCTTTCTATTTCTATGCGATTATCATGTTCCATAACTTTGTTCCTATGAAAATTTGATTTAAATTCTATAGTAACTTCGGCTCCTTCAATTCTGGCAATTTCTCCATCTATCAGTGATCGCTTGCAAGCTGGAATTTCAATTCTTTCAATAATTCTTGGCCAACTTACACGAACGCTAGAAAGATCGAAATTTGACAATGAACTTTCGTCAGCACCAGATGCAACGTTCATATCTTCTACGGCAGTATCAGCTTTTGCGTCCTCATTTCCAACTAGCTTCTCTGAATTTGAAACCTTTGAACTATCATTCGGTTTGTCACCAAAAACTTCTTTTATAGCACTGACAGTTTTAGCTTCGGTTTTAGTGTCTTTTAATGGTTTCAAAGTGGAAGCAGGCGAAGGTGTGGAAGTGCTAACAACTGGAAAACTTGCAAGTCCTACAGACTCAATAACAGCTATCTCGAGCGGCAATTGAGGGATTGTATATGTTTTTAATCTTTCTTTCGCAATTTGAAAAGAATTTATAATTGAAAGATATTTGGAAATTAAATCCTGTTCATTTGCTGTCACGGAATTCAATAATTTATCTCGCACTAAATTAATAAATTCATGACAGAATTGATTTAAGTCATAACCCTGAGAGTGTACGTCGCGAATTGTATTCAGACAGAGATCCGCATCACTGGACATTATCCCTTCCAACAATTTGTCCAGGGTCTCAAAGTCGGAAATTCCTAAGATATTTTTTACATGCTCAAAACCCAACTTGTTATCAACGGTAAATTGCTCAAGTAATTGAATAGCATCTCTCAAACTTCCTTCTACATGTCTTGCGATAGCCTCTACAGCCTTATCCTCAGCCTCGACGCCTTCGATCTGAGCAATATAACTCAAACGAGCCATCAAAGCCCTCTCATCGATTCTTTTGAAATCAAATCTTTGGCATCTTGAAATAATAGTTTCAGGGACTTTGTGAATTTCAGTCGTGGCGAGAATAAAATAAACATATGAAGGCGGTTCTTCCAGGGTTTTCAACAAAGCATTGAAAGCCTCTTTCGTAAGCATGTGGACTTCGTCGATGATGTAAACTTTTGATCTTGCTCTGCTTGGTGAAAAATTAATTTTCTCTTTTAAATCTCTAATTTCATCAATTCCACGATTTGAAGCGGCATCGATTTCTATCAAATCAATCAAACTTCCGTCATTTATCGCATTACAAATTTCACATTCATTACAAGGCTCGTATCCATCTTGTAGATTCAAGCAATTAAATGCCTTCGCAAGTAGTCTGGCTGTCGTAGTTTTTCCGGTTCCTCGAGGGCCTGTAAATAAATATGCATGAGATTGTTTTCCGCTTTTTATAGCGTTCACGATCGCATTTTTAACATTGTCTTGACCAACAAGATTTTTGAAATTAAAAGGCCTATATTTTCTATACAAAGCTAGTTCAGGCATATTGCTTTTAAGTTTTGGGAGCTAATTCTACCACAAACATTGAAGATTTAGACAAGGATTTCTCTGGTTTTGTGAATAAAATCCTTGATATTTTTCTCAAAAATTGACTGATCGAACTTCATTGCATGTTCCCTTATCTTATTCGGCTTATAAAATTTCTCATTGTAGATTAATCTCGCAAGACCATCCTCGATAGATACGAGGTTTGGTTCATAAAAAAATTCACCAGTCATTCCAGGCACCACAGTTTCCAGCGCACCACCTTTCCCAAAAGCCAAAACAGGCTTTCCACAAGCCATCGCTTCAACAGGTACAATCCCAAAATCATCTTCTCCCGGAAACAGTAACGCGCGACAATTTTCCATCAAATTCTTAACTTTTTCATCACTCAAAAACCCTTTGAATTCAATATTCGAAGCAGCAATCGATTCAAGATAACTTCTATGAGATCCATCACCGACTATTACCAGTTTTCTACCGATTTTGTTAAAAAGCTCGACAGCCAAATCAATCCGTTTATATGGCGTAAGAGTTGAAACAATCAAGAAATAATCACCTTTTTCTCCTCCGTTTGAAAATCTTTTCACATCCACCGGCGGATACAAAACATCAGAATCAAGTCTATAATATTTTTTTAATCGATCAGCGACGGTTTTAGAATTTGCCAGATATTTATCCGGTCGGTCAGCGGAGAGCTTGTCCCACTCTCTCAACTGTTTCATCAAAACCGAATATACGATTCTTTTGAATCCCGAAATATGATTTTCCTCAATATACTCAGACGCATGATCCCACGCATAACGCATTGGAGAGTGACAATAACATATATGAGTGACATTTGAAGGAACGACTATTCCGTGAGAATAAGCAGAAGAAGAACTCAAGACGAGGTCGTATCCGCTAAAATCGAATTCCTCTATAGCTTGAGGCATTTTGTGAGTGAAAAATTTATATCTTTTTTTAATGAATCCGGGATAATTTTGTAATTTGGAAGTCACGACACGATCACTCGAAAAAACACCTCCAACGGATTTTTCATCATAGAGAAGAGTATGAATCGGAGCATCAGGAAACATATCGGCAAAAACTTTCAGAACTCTTTCAGCTCCGCCAAGTTTGAGAAGAAAATCATGTACCAATGCTACTTTCATAGAGGATATTAAGGGAAAAATAGGATAAAAAAAGGACCGCTTACATTTGCAGTTTAGCAGTCCTTTTAATTAATTCAAAATCACTATTACTCAGCTTTTGCTTCAGTTTCTACAGCAGCCTCAGTTTCTGTGACAGCCTCAGCTTCCGCTTGCAATTTAGCTGCGGCAGCTTCAACATCAACATTGTTCAATAAGTTTTTATTGAATATATCGCCGGCACACTTTGTTATACCTTCTTGTACTCTTTTCAAAACATCTTCATCTTGTTGATATTTTTGAGAGACAACACTCATCTGTTCTTCGTTCTCAACGTCGAATCCATATTTAGCAAAAACATCTTTTGTTTTCTCTTCAACTTTTGCGAAATCTTGGAAGAAATTTTCATCCTGGAACATAGCACATCCAACCTCCACAGAAGCGTTCACAAACCTGTCTTTTTCGCTCTTGCTTCCGCAAGCTGTAAGCGTGAGCACTAGAAGAGTGAGAAGAGAGATACTAAGGAATTTTTTCATATTATTGATTTGTTAAAAATATCCGACAAGAAATCTCTCAAATTAGACCACAAAAGTCAACCTGCTAATCTTTCCAAAAATTTAAAACCTGTTCTAAACTATAAGCATTTAAAACATCATTTTTTGTGAGCATTCCTCTTCTGCCGACAAACACACCGTATTTCAATAATTCAGGCTGGAATATGTCATGACTATCTGTATTTATTGCGATTTTCACGCCTTTATCTTTGGCAACTCTTACATATTTATCAATCAGATCAAGCCTGATAGGGTTTGAATTGATTTCTATAACGACATTATTATCTTTGCACGCATTGATTACTTTTATCATGTCGAAATCCATTGGGGCCCTTTTGTTTATCATGCGACCTGTTGGATGTCCGAGTATTTTTGAATATGGATTTTCAATAGCTCGAATCATACGTTTTGTTTGTTCTTCAAAATCAAGCCTTGAATGCATATGTGCCGAAACAACCACTATATCCAATTCTTTTAAAATTTCTTCTTCAAAATCAAGTGAACCATCTTTTAATATATCAACTTCACTACCTTTCAAAATTTTAAATCCACGTAATTTTTTATTAATTAAATCTATCTCTTTCCACTGTTTGCGAATTTTATTTTTATCCATTCCTCCGACTATTCCCATCGCTACGGAATGATCCGTCATAGCTATATATTCAAATCCAAGTTTTTGGTAAGCAAGAGCCATTTCTTCCACAGTATTTCGTCCATCACTGTAAACCGAATGCATATGTAAATCGCCTTTTATATCACCAAGCTCAATCAATTTCGGAAATTTTTTATTTTTCATTGCATATTCAATTTCATCCTCACCGTTTCTCAGCTCAGGCGGAATAAAAGCTAATCCCAAAGACTTAAATAAATCCTCTTCACTTTTACAAGCAACGATATCGTCAGTATCTCTTTTGGAAACACCATATTCACTGACTTTCAGTCCTCGCTTTTTCGCCATATCTCTTATCAGTATGTTGTGATTTTTACTACCTGTGAAATAATGTAGAGCCGCACCAAAAACATTGTTTTCAACAACTCTCAAGTCTACCTGTATGCCACTTTCCAATACCACTTGTGATTTTGTTTTCCCTTCAGAAAGTATTTTTAAAACATCTCCATATTTCACGAAATGCGACATTATTTTTAAAATATCATCTGGATTATTATTTTTGGTTGTAGCCAAAAGATCTATGTCGCCAATCGTTTCCATTCTTCGTCTAAGACTTCCAGCGTATTCTATTTTTACGACAGCCGGACATTTCTCCATATATTCAACAAAATTCTCAGCTTCTATTAGCGCCTCATTTATCATTACTCTATCAAGTTGAAATTTTGATCTCTCTTCTAGTGATTCGAGTATCTCTTTTTGGCTTTTTTCACCCATTCCGGGAAGAGTAGCTATCATTCCGCTTTCTGCCGCATCTTTTAATTTTTTAACAGAATCTATCCCAAGATCAGTATAAAAAAGTTTAACTTTTTTTGGCCCTATGCCACGTACTTCCAAGATTTCAAGTAGTCCGATCGGAATAGATTTACGAATTTCAATAAATTCTTTTGCATCACCATTTTCAATTAATTCGATTATATATTTTTTAATATTTTTTCCTACGCCCGGAATTTTTTCTATTTCGTCTGGGGTATTCTTATATATTGATCTTAAATCTCCAGGATAATTTAAAACTCCCAACGCGGCATTTCGATAGGCAATTACACGAAATTTATCATCACCTCTTATTTCCAAAATATCTCCGATTTGCTGCAAAATTTTTGATATTTGTTTGTTGTCCATTTTAATTTATTAAGACGTTATCTTCATTTCGTGAGAACGTCAAAAGTCTGCTTAACAGACTTTTCCCAAGAAAAATGATTTAATCTTTCTTTCCCGCCATCGATTAGTTTTTTTGAATAATCTTTATCTGAAATTATTTTTTCAAGTCCACGTGCAATATCCTCCGGATCAAACGGATCCACATAGCAAGCAGCCTCCCCCGCGACCTCCGGCAAGCAAGAAACATGCGAAGTCAGAACGGGCTTGTTAAAACTAAAAGCCTCCAAAATTGGAAAACCAAAACCTTCATAAAGTGAAGGAAACGCAAAAAGCGAACAATTTTCATAAAGGTAAGTTTTCTCAATTTCTTCTATATATCCGGGCATTATTACTTTTTCTTCCAAATTCAATTTCTTCACTTTTTT
>DAONBD010000023.1:0-2040 GCA_035401345.1 Candidatus Altimarinota bacterium | reverse complement strand
TCTTTTGTAGCCTGACTCGGAACAATAATCTTTCCAGCTTTTTTGACGGCATATTTTGTACTCCAATCCAAATACAAATACTGATGCGGAGAATAGGATTTTTTCAGATATTTGAAAGCGACATCATGAATTGTAATAACTGAATAATCAGGGCGAATTAACGGCAAGACATGTGAAGGAATAAATAAAACATCAGTAGGTTTTTTGCACATTTCCAATGACAATTTAATCAGCGTCCAAAATCTTTTGAAAGGAAGAATTTTTTTTATAACTTTGCGAGGATGTTCAAACTCTTTTGGGATATTTATTTCTCTCGGCGAATATAGAGTGATTTCAGTGTTTTCATGTTTCAAAGATTCGGAAATTAATCCATTGATTATGTGATAACTGTACCACTCAACCCCGGTTGCTGTTTCTGTCGTATATCTTGAAGCATCTATTCCTATTTTCATACGATCAGCATAACAATTTTGACTATCCTCTTGCAAGGACAAGACCGTAAATTTTCTTTGGCTTAAGTGGCTGTAAAGCTCTCGCACATTCATTCAAAGTTGATCCCGTAGTGCATACGTCGTCAATAATAATAAAAGTTTTACCATAAAATTTTGCAATTTCTTCGGAGCTGAGATTCTTTAATATAAATGCGTTTGTTAAATTCACAAGCCGTCCGGCCCTAGACAGTTTTGCTTGTTGGAGAGTGTTGTATTTACGTTTTATAATTTTAATTTTTTTGGGAATTGATGGATGATTTTTAGTAATTTCTTCACATAAAATTTCGGCTTGATTGAAGCCACGCATTTTTTCTCGCTTTGAATGCAGAGGAACGGGGATAATGAAATCGAAATTCAATTCAACGAATTTATCAAAATATTTATTTGTAATCGGACATAAAACACTTTTGATTTCATCGGAAAACTTATATTTAAATCGCGTTATTAATTTTTCAATAATTCCATTTTTTTCGTATTTACAGCAGACAATAATTCCATTCAAAAAACACGATTGTCCATTAAAAAAATTGTCTATACATTTTTCGGAACAAAAATTACCAAAAGGTGATTTTGCTCTACAGTTAGGGCAAACTTGTGTGTCGATAAAATCAATTTTACTCCTGCATTCGTCGCAAAGATTAAAACCTATTTTGCCACATTCTACGCAATTTGTAGGTATTAAATAAAAGACGAGTTTTTTTAAGAAATCAAAAATATTCATACGCTAAAAATACAATTAACACCTTTTAAAAAACTTAAAAAATATTAAGAAAATCTTTAAAAAATATTTAACTTTTTATAAAAAATTCAAAAAACTTATAAACTCTCAAAAAACTTTACTTTCAGGAAACTTTTATGCAGAATAACCATTGAAAGGAGCCCGCAAAGCTTCGATCATCTCCCTCAATTTAATTTTATCCAAAAATTTAACCTCATTCCAAATGCAAAAAAACTATCTCGGTCTAAATTTGACCCGAAAACAATTGTATTCAGGTTTTTATATGTTGACCGTGTATCGTATGGTTCCGGCGAAAGGTGAGGATTTTTTGAGTACGGCCACGGAAGTTGCTGCAGAATCCAGTACAGGTTCAAATATGAGAGTTGGAACGGCAACAAAATTTTCTGACAGTATAGACGCGAAGGTCTATAAAATTGATAAGAAAAAAAATCTTGTTTATATAGCATACCCGATTGATATTTTTGATAGAGGCGGTAATGTTCAAAACATCCTCACTTATATAGCAGGAAACGTTTATGGGATGGCAAATATAACAGCTTTGAAGTTACTTGATATGTGGATTCCAAAATCAATGTTGAAGCGCCATGACGGCCCATCTTATACAATAAAGGATCTAAAAAAATATCTCGGGATTAAGAAGAGGCCTGTACTTGGGACGATCATTAAGCCAAAAATAGGCTTGAAACCAAAAGAATTTGCAAAAGTTTGTTACGAATTCTGGATGGGTGGAGGAGATTTTGTGAAGTTCGATGAACCTCAGGCAGATCAGGTTTTCTGTCCGTTCAAAGATGTAGTAAAAGAAATTGCAAA
>DAONBD010000022.1:0-8262 GCA_035401345.1 Candidatus Altimarinota bacterium | reverse complement strand
GGCAAAGCCAAAAAAGAGGTCTTGTTCTTGCGGGCGTTCATTTTCCGGATGAGCCGAAATTAAAAGCCAATTCGGATGGGGATGTGGTTCTGCACGCTGTTTTCAACGCTCTTTCTCAAGCGTTAGGAAGCGAATCTCTCGGATTTTATGCTGACGGAATATGCGAAAAGCAAGGCGTTAAAGACAGTTCGCAATACCTAAAAATAATGCTGGAAAAAATCGAAAAAGAAAATTTTAAAATTGGAAATCTCGGGTTAATGATCGAATGTAAAAGGCCCAAAATTGATCCTCTAGCAAAGCGTCTCAAAGAATCTCTCGGAAAAATTCTTAAAATTGATACAAAACTAATCGGTATCACTGCAACCTCAGGAGAAAATCTCACGAGCTTTGGTTTAGGGCTTGGAATACAGTGTTTCGCGATAGTCTCACTTTTTGAAAAACCGACTAAGTCAATACATAAAAATGCAAAATCTCACACTAAGATCCAACGCAAAAGTAAATCTAAGTCTGGACGTACTCGGGGTAAAAAATAGCGGTCCGCAAAAAGGACATCATTTCATTCAGACTGTTTTTTGTGAAATTACTCCGCAAAACACTCACGGATTTCAGCCGGATATTATTCATATTAGGGTTTCGGGCGCGAAAAAGAACGAAATTAAAATCTCCGGAAATTTGCCAAAATCAATCGATGAAAAAGACAACACTCTCATCAAAGCGGCGGAGATTATTCTTAAAAATTATTGTAAAAATTCGCACAAAAAAATAGAAATTGAAGTAGAAAAAAACATCCCGATTTCAAGCGGTTTAGGAGGAGGCTCGAGTAACGGAGCAACGGTTTTAAAAGCGTTGAATGAAATTTTGAATCTCGAATTGACAACCAAAAAACTTGAATCTTTGGCGGTAAATATAGGGATGGATGCACCATTTTTCATACGAGGAGGTATAGCCCTCGGTGAAAATTTTGGTGAAATAATAACCCCGCTTCCAAAAGTCAACGGACTGAGTTTTACGATATTTCCTTTCTCTGGTGACGCACGAAAAACAGAATCCGCATACAAGAAGCTCGATCTTTCAAAATGCGCGAAAAACGCAGACAAAACACTTGCCATTATCCACGCGATAAAGACAAATGATTCTTTTGCAATTCACAGAAACATCCATAACGATTTTGAAACAATTCTAAAATCTCCGCTGCCGCAAAATCATCATCTATCGGGGTCAGGACCTACGGTCTTTATTCTTGCATAGGTTTTAATAAGGGCATTTTCTTCCTTTTCCCAGTATGCACTTTATTTTGAATCTGCATTCGCAATTTTATAACTCTCCCCTTCCTTTCAAAGCTCTGCTCAAGGTAAGTTCATCTGAGTATTCGATGTCTCCACCAGTCGGGATTCCACGCGCGATTCTGGTGATTTGTACATCGAATTCTCGAAGTTGTTTTTGAATATAAAGAGCGGTTGCTTCGCCCTCTAGCGAAGGATTTGTCGCCATAATTATTTCGCGGACAGGAACGCATGATTCAAGATTCTCTTTTGCGTTTTCAATCGTATCTTGCCCTCCGACATTGGTACCTATATTTCTCTCATCGATATTTTTAAAACTTTTTTTAACTCTCTCGATTAATTCTCTTATTTTTAATTCTTCAACGCCCACTCCATCCACAGGCGACAAAACACCATGCAAAACGTGATAAAGTCCATCATAATCACCTGTTCTCTCAATCGCAGCTGCATCCAAGATCTCCTCAACTACGCAAATCTTTCCATGATCTCGCGCGGAATCCGTGCAAATCGAACACGGATTACTATCCGCTATATTCCAGCATTCCTCACAAAATAAAATCCCTTCTTTTAAGTCGAGCACAGCCTTTCCCAACGGTTCGATTTTTGAATGCGGACTCTTGAGTAAATGCATCGCAAGTCTCTGTGCAGACTTCTGCCCTATCCCGGGAAGTTTCGAAAATTCCTCTATTAATGCCCTAACTGATTTTGGAAGAAATTGTGACATCCGTGCCGATTAAAGATCAATTAAAATCACGACAAAACTGCTACAAATGATATAATAGCAATCGCCGTTTATTCACAAGCCCGCTCACGGCTTAAGGTCTTGACAAAAATGCAAAAATGCGTAAAATAACATCTTGTAAATATTTATCAATTATAACTTAAAACAATAAAAATATGCCAAAAGATAATTTACCAGAAGACTTTTTAGGGGAAAGCGAAGGAGGCCATCCTATTACTCCTGAAGATACGGTTCAAGCTCTAGCGGAACTAAAAATACAGGGATTAATCCCTGAGGATATTTTAGTGAACACGTCCGATAGGTATATAGACGAAGGCAGTTTGAAAAAATTGCCTCTAGACGTCCAAGCAATTATCTTGAGCACAAAGCAGGGTATTGAATTGTAATATCTTTAAAAATAATCCATTTAAAATGGCTGAAATTAAAAAAGATGAATCTTTTCTTGGAGAGCCACTTCCTGAACCCTACAGGCCAACGGTATTGGAAGCAAGAGCAGCCGGAGTTACTCCAGATGGTATAGCCTGGGGAATTAAAAACAATATGCTTCAAGCTGTAACGGATCTGGAACACAACGATGGGAAAGCTGTTGTTGATGGGACGGATTTAACAGTTGAAGACATAGAAAGAAGAGCATTGGCAGCACTTCGCGCTAGAAAAGGCAGACGAGCTCAAAATTAATCAACACATATTTGCGAAATACTGATGCACTCTCAGGTCATCAGTCATTTCGGGATGAAAAGTTGTGGCTAGTAATTTCCCGTCACGAACAGAGACGATCTCTCCGTCATATTTAGCCAGTATCTCTGCTTTTTTCGCAACTTTGGAAATTCGTGGTGCTCTTATGAAAACAGCCGGAATTTTTTGAACCCCATCACTGCCAAAATCAAAATCCAGCTCCGTCTCAAAACTATCAAGTTGTCTCCCATAAGCATTTCTCTCAACGGTAATATCCATTAATTTCAGTGAATCTGCCTGCTCTCGCCCAACGATTTCGCGAGCAATCAAAATAGCTCCGGCACATGTCCCCCAGATCGCCAATTTCCCATCAGCAAATCTCTTGCCAATCTCTTCTGCGAGCCCGAAACGGCGCAATAGCTTCCCTATCGTAGTGCTCTCCCCTCCCGGAATTATCAATCCACGGACGTCTTTTAAGTCAGCAATTTTTTTTACCAAAACAGCCTCTACTCCTTTCAATTTCTGAAGTGAGGCAAAATGTTCCTCAACACTTCCCTGTATGTCTAAAACGCCAATTTTCATAGCGGTAAAAATTTAAATCCTACCATCCTCTTTCTGCGTATTTTGTATCTAATTTTCCGATTTCCTGGCCGCTCATGGCCTCGCCCAATCCTTCGGAAACTTTTGCTAAAACCGCAGGATCATCGAAATGCATTGTTGCCTCTACGATGGCTTTCGCACGCTTTGCAGGATCGCCTGATTTGAATATTCCGCTTCCGACGAAAACTCCATCGCATCCGAGTTGCATCATCAAAGCAGCATCAGCCGGAGTTGCGATTCCACCAGCAGCAAAATTCACGACAGTAAGTCTACCAAGTCTCTTTGTTTCTTTTACTAACTCAACAGGTACTCTTTCCTTTTTAGCGAATGCTTTCAATTCTTTCTCGTTCATTCCTTTTAATGCAGCAATTTCCTCATTCATAGTTCGCATATGTCTCACAGCCTCAACTACATTTCCTGTCCCAGCCTCACCTTTTGTGCGGATCATCGCAGCACCTTCGTTAATACGACGCAAAGCTTCCCCCAAATTTCTAGCTCCACAAACGAATGGAACTTTAAACTTCGATTTATCTACATGATATTTTTCGTCAGCCGGAGTAAGGACTTCACTCTCATCAATATAGTCAATTCCAAGACTTTCAAGGATTTGTGCCTCAACAAAATGTCCGATTCTCACTTTTGCCATAACAGGAATCGAAACGGCTTTCATAATACCTTTAATCATTTTTGGGTCGCTCATTCTCGCCACTCCACCATCACGTCGAATATCTGCAGGAACACGTTCCAATGCCATAACCGCGCACGCACCTGCCTTTTCAGCGATCGCCGCCTGCTGAGCATTTACGACATCCATAATTACTCCGCCTTTCAACATTTGAGCCAAACCTTTTTTTAAGCGTGGAGTGTTTTTCGCGACCTTTGTCGCACTGCGAGCAACTGCAACTTTTTTCATTTCAAAATATTTAAAAATAGAAAAGTGACCGAATTTTATACTTTTAAGCCAGGTAGTACAATCTAAAAATACTCTTTCCATGCTTTTATTCTCAGATCTTTCTCTGTATATTCCTTTAACGCCTCTGCGGTGATTTTTGCAACTTGGACATTTGTGATCAAAGGAATGTTTAAATCGATAGATTTTCTTCTTATTAAATATCCGTCGGTGACATTTGAACGCGAATAATGTTTAGGGATGTTTATGATTAATTCAAACTTGCGATCAATTAACGCAGTCAAAAGATTTGGTTCTTTTTCAGTCGAAATTTTGCATAATTTTTTACATTCGACGCCATTTTTATTGAAGAAATCAGCGGTCCCCTCTGTCCCATAAATTTTAAAACCCATCGCGGCGAAAGCTTCGGCAACCGGCAGTAAATCGGCCTTTTCCTCCACTCCGCCGATGCTAAAAAACACACCTCCTCCTGCCTCTTTACCACCCGCATTTTTTCCCGCAACTTTTGGGAGCTTGAATCCGACAGCAATCATTGATTTCAAAAACGCCTCGTGCAAGTCATCGCCAAATGTAGCTACTTCTCCAGTTGAAGCCATTTCTACACCTAGGACGGGATCCGCACCTTTTAGTCTCGGGAATGAAAACTGAGGAGCTTTCACTCCTACGTGATCTAAGTCGAGAGTTTTATAGTCACGATAATTTAATTTTTCAGTGAGTTTTTTGCTTAATTTAAAACCTATCCTTTTTGCTTCAAACGGTTTATTGGCATCCGCCGTCAGCATCGCCCCGGTTGCAATTTCTATGAAATTATAACCTGTAACTTTTGATGCAAACGGGAAACTTCGGCTCGCTCTCAAATTACATTCAATGACCATTACACGATTATTTTTAGCTAAAAATTGAATGTTAAAAGGGCCACTTATATTTAATTCTTTAGCAATTTTTTTTGTAATAACTTTAATTCTGCGAATTGTTTCAATGTACAGTTTTTGAGGAGGCAATGCGATTGTGGCATCTCCACTGTGAACTCCGGCATTTTCAATGTGTTCGGAAATTGCATAAATCACAAGTTGTCCGTTATGGGCAACAGCGTCTATTTCTATTTCTTTTGCGCCAGTTTCGAATTTTGAAATTACAACAGGTGCTTCTTTCGAAATTTTTGCGGCTTTAGCCAGGAACTGTTCGAGGTCTTCTTTTGTATAAGCCACACTCATCGCGGCACCAGAAAGCACGTAAGAAGGACGAACCAAAACCGGATATCCGACATCGTCCGCGAAACCAAATACATCACTGAGGTCGACCAACTCCTTCCATTTCGGTTGGTCAATATTCAATTTATCCAACATCTCAGAAAACTTGTGTCTATTTTCAGCTCGATCAATACTTGCTGGAGCGGTTCCGAGTATTCGAACGCCACGTTTGTGTAGTTTCAAAGCCAAATTGTTTGGAACCTGTCCTCCGGTGGAAACGATCACTCCGTTCACTAGCTCATTAGCTCCGGGCCGGCCACTCACTTTATCTGTTACGAGATTAGCCCCGTTTTCCAATTCATAAATATCCAAAACTCTTTCCAGCGATAGTTCATCGAAATACAACTTGTCGCATGTGTCATAGTCAGTAGAAACAGTTTCAGGGTTATAATTAATCATTATAGTTTCCAGCCCCTCGCGTGCACATGTCTGTAAAGCATTCACGGAGCTCCAATCGAACTCGACGGACGACCCGATGCAATACGGCCCACTCCCCAATACGACCACTTTGCCGGTTCGTCCACCTCCAAACTCCACGTCATGCTCATTTCCATGATAAGTAAGATACAGATAATTCGTTCTTGCAGGATACTCAGCTGCCAAAGTGTCAATTTGTTTTACATAAGGAACCACGCCAGCCGTCTTGCGCGCGCCTCTCACTTGCCACGCCTCTTTGCCAATCAAAAACCCGATTTGTTTGTCGGCAAAGCCCATTTTTTTTGCCTTCAAAAGTAACTCGTTATTTTTCAAAACAGCACTAGCGCCGATCTTTTTTCCATCGCTTTGAATTTTATTTCTCAGCTCGATTATGTTTTTAATTTTTTCCAAAAACCACGGATCAATTCCCGAAATTCGAGCAATCTCCTCAACCGTCCACCCCTCCCTCAAAGCCTGTGCAATCACAAGAATCCTTTTCGGAGTAGGATGTTCAATATCATATTTAATTTCATCGGATTTTATCACGACATCTTCGTTGGCGGTTATTCCATGAAGTCCAACTTGCAGCATACGTAAGCCCTTTTGTAGTACTTCTTCGAAAGATCTTCCGATCGCCATAATCTCCCCGACACTTTTCATTTCAGATGAAATTTCTTTTGAAACCATTCTGAATTTATTTAAGTCCCATCGCGGAATTTTTAATGCAACATAGTCCAAAGCAGGCTCAAAAAACGCAGAGGTATCACGCGTTACAGCATTTCGTAATGAAGGTAGTGTATATCCGAGCGCTAATTTTGCGGCAATATGAGCCAAGGGGTAACCGGTCGCTTTTGAAGCCAACGCTGAAGATCGCGACAATCTCGCATTAACCTCAATTACTCTATAATCGTCAGACTCAGGATCTAGCGCATATTGGATATTACACTCCCCAATTATGCCTAGATGTCTGATAGTCCTGATCGCAATCTCGCGAAGCTTATGATATTCATGATTTGTTAATGTCTGAGAAGGTGCTATTACGATAGATTCTCCGGTATGAATTCCCAGAGGATCGAAGTTTTCCATATTACAAACCGTCACGCAATTATCGGCGGAATCACGTACAACTTCATATTCAATTTCTTTCCAGCCTTTCAAGCTTTCTTCAACCAAAACTTGAGGACTGTAAGCAAATGCGGTTTCAAGCAAAGGACCCAGCTCATCGGCATTTCGCGCAAATCCGCTTCCTTTCCCTCCAAGTGCAAATGCCGCACGAATAATCACGGGATATCCGATTTCTTCAGCCGCCTTGATTGCCTCTTCTACACTTAGAGCCGCCTGACTCCGAGCAGATTTTACGCCTATTTCATCTAACTTTTCTTTGAATAATTCTCTGTCTTCCGTGTCTAAAATTGTCTCAACGGAAGTTCCCAGAACTTTAACTCCAAATTTCTTTAAAACTCCCCTTTTCCACAGTTCAATTCCGCAATTCAATGCGGTCTGTCCACCAAACGCCAAAAATATTCCATCAGGCCGTTCTTTTTCTATTACTCTCGTCACAAAATCGGCGTTCACAGGGAGGAAATAAACTTGGTCAGCAAGTCCCTCGGATGTCTGAATTGTCGCGATATTTGGATTTACCAAAACCGACTGAATCCCCTCCTCTTTCAAGGCTTTGATGGCTTGCGATCCGGAATAATCAAATTCGCCAGCCTCACCGATCTTCAAAGCTCCACTGCCAAGTACTAAAACTTTTTTAATTTTAGAAAATGCCAAAGCCTTGTTTTTTTTAAGGCCGGTATTAAGAGATTTCTTTGCCATATTGGATTGTTCACAAGGGATTTTAAATTCCATTGTAAAAATAATCAATAAAAATTAGCATGCAGTTGTTGAAAACATTGTTGAACACAGTAAAACATCAACAAAATGTCGCTAAAAATGAGTAGAAATGTGAAGATCGCGGTATTTGTTCCAACTAGCCATGCCGACAAAGTTCGTTTGGCAATTGGAGATGCGGGCGGTGGGCATATTGGAAATTACAGTCATTGCGTCTTTGTAACTTCAGGCACGGGCTATTTTCTGCCACTCACAGGCGCAAATCCATTTATAGGGAAGGTTGCAAAATTCTCAGTAAAAACCCCGAAACCGGAATGTGTTCGCGAGGTTAAGATGGAATTTATTTGTCCAAAATCAAAAGTTTCAAAAATCATAAAAGCAATCAAAAAAATCCATCCGTATGAAGAAGTTGCTTTAGATATTTTCCCAATTTTGGAATGATAAAAGTCACGAGCGATTTCTTCTTGTGAGATTTTCAAAAACAGCTCTTATTTTGCGGCTGTATTGCGAAATAATCATTTTTATCTCTCCTGAAATTTTAGGCAAGTA
>DAONBD010000021.1:0-8295 GCA_035401345.1 Candidatus Altimarinota bacterium | reverse complement strand
AGAAAATCTCGCCATATATAGCAAAATATTTCACTCCCCCAACCGCTCTTCAAAACTTAAAAGAAACGCTTATAACGTAATGTCTATTTTTTAATGATCGCTGACCGCAAATCCATCGATATCCATACTTCATACGACTTTGAGAACAAATGTTCAAAACCTGTATGAGATCAGAAATTCTCCTCTCTGGACACAATCCGGCCAGGATATTAATTATACAATTAAAATCACTTTCGTCAATTAAACCTTAATTAAAACTTTAAAAGATTTTCACAAAAGTTCAATCACAAAAATGCCTGTCAAAATCAAACCGACCCCTATTAACTGAGTCATAGTCAGGGCTTCCTTGAAATAAAGCCAGCTAATAAGGACAAGTGTTACTATATTAAATCCTACGCAGATAGCATTGGCCACCGCCATGTTTTTGTATTTGAATGATTCGGCCAAAAATCCTATAGCGATAACATAAACTATTATTCCGATTATGTAGTATATATTGCTGCTGCTCAAAGCCCATTTTTTCATCAATACATCTCCCATTGTGAGGATTGCTCCTCCTATTAATAACAGACCTATCGCAAAGTTATTACTCATGTTTATTTCTTAATTTGAGCGGATAATACTCTTAAGATTTTTCAAAGTCTATATAAACTAGACAAAACGTGAGTTTATTGTTATAATTCGGCTCCTATTTTTACTTCGTGATAGGGTGCCCGCTAACATGCACGCATTCATCAAGACACTTAGGCAGAAAATCAACTTTGGCTTTCAAAAGCCAGGATTCAAGGTCTGCAGTAAGGGTAGGGTGTTCTTTGACAACTCGACTGAATGTTTAATTTAATTTGGCTTGATTGAGGCTGGTTCTTCTAAGCTGTCGATCTTGGGGATGATCGCTCTTTGTTTTAGCGGGCAAAAGAGTTTCGTCCTCATGATCGACGGCTTAAGACGATGCTTCTTGAGCTGATTATATATATTGTTTCTTTCGCACGTTTCGCCTCGTGGTGAAGCGTGCTGTCTACTGCTTTTCGCGGCTAATACGTCGCGTGAACAACCTTCGGCTGGACGGGCGTCCTGCTGGAGATAAAACGACGTTTCTTTTTTGGATGGACGGAGGTGCCCCATGGAAAGGATCCGCGTGATCCTGATCATCGGAGCCCTCCTCGCGGTCTCGTGCCGCGACGGAGGGGAATTCGCCCCAGCAGACTGCTGGGACGACAACTCCAACCCCGGGTATGATCTGCCCGGGCGTACGGATGAAGGCTCGACCGAGCCCGACAATGGCCGGCCGGTCTGCGAGCCTCAGTGTGATGGCAAAAGCTGTGGCCCCGACGGCTGCGGCTGGTCCTGCGGGAACTGCGTCGAAGGGACCTGGTGCTCGAGTGGCACCTGTGTTCCGTTCGGCTGCGTTCCGCAGTGCACTGGAAAGGTCTGCGGCGCGGATGGTTGCGGCGGTTACTGTGGGTCATGCTCTTACGGGCTGACCTGTAATACCGCTGGACAGTGCGTCGAAATTGTTTCTCCCTCCTCGGAGGGCACGGGCGACTGTGTCGACGGCATCGACAACGATGCGGACGGGTTGACCGACTGCGACGACCCCGGCTGCTTCGACGCCGAGGCCTGCGAGTCCGTCTGTGTCCCTTCCTGCTCCGGCAAAGTCTGCGGCGACAACGGCTGCGGCGGAAGCTGCGGTTTCTGCGGCACCGGCCTGACGTGCAATGCGTCGGGCCGGTGTGTTGTCTCTCCCTCCTCGGAGGGCACGGGCGACTGCGTCGACGGCATCGATAACGACGCGGACGGCTTGACCGACTGCGACGACCCCGGCTGCTTCGACGCCGAGGCCTGCCAGGAAGTGGAAACGACCTACACGGTCACGTGCCAGTTCAGCGGGTACGTCATCAACATGACGGACCCGACCGTGAAACTGGCGTGTCCCCGCATCTGGACGTTCACGGAGTCCGAGCTGGACACCTACGGGCGTCTGCCGCTCTTCGCCCGCAACACGGGCACGGCGGACGGCGCGTTGGAGACGACGACGAAGTCGCTCTACATGAAGGACCAGGTCTGGCCCCTCAATGCCGACCCCTCGCCGTCTGCAATCTTCGCGATGGTCAACGGAGAGGCGGCGGGTATCTGCGACCCGCAGTACCCGCTCCAGTACAAGGTGATCGTCCCGGCTAGAAAGGGCCAGGCGGTCACCGCGAACTGCGGCGCGAACTAGCGTCGCTTCACTCGGCTCGCCCCGTACTAGTAGCCGAGCGCGTTCCACGTCCGCGAAATGACGTGTTGTTCCATAATTCATTCTCCCCCATCTTCGGGAGGATGGACGATGCGCTAGCCACGCATTGAAAGGTAGGCACCACACGATTTCCCGAAATTTATTTTCGGCTGCGAAGCTACAAATGCTTCCGGGAATATTCGTGTGGTGAGAGATCTTCAATAACATTCAGTCGAGTTCTTCCTTTTGTTTCGCCTTGATTTTCCCCGTATTTTTTATATAATTTCCTAGCGACTAACTAGGATTATTTTTACTTTAAGTAATAACCAAGATCTGATATAAGTGTCGTTGGAATTAAATCATCAATTAACCAACATCAAAAATGCCAAAAAAAGGAGCTTATGTAGATCAAAATATTTGTATCGGATGCACACTTTGCACACAAATTTGTCCAAATGTTTATCAAATGCAAGACGATGGCAAATCAAAGGCTGTGAATCCAACCGCTGATACTGAAGAAAAAATTCAACAATCTATAGATGCTTGCCCCGTCACGGCAATTTCTTGGAAAGAATATAGTGACGACGAAGTTACCGGTTAAACTAACCAGACAATCTAAATGCCAAAGAAAACTACAACAAAATTGAAAACGAAGACTAGTCCTGCCCTCAAAACAGGAACCGCTAAACCAGCTCAGTCAAAACCTACGATCAAGACCGCGCCAAATATTCAACGTGGAGGACAATCTTGGGTTTATACTGATACCGTGCGCGATCATTTCTTTCATCCGCGCAATCTTCTTTCTCCTGAGCAGGAAGCCAAATACAAGGCTGACGGCGTAGGGATGGTGGGATCACCTGCTTGTGGAGACGTTATGAAAACTTGGATTCATGTAAAGCCTGTTTTTGTAAAAAATGCTGACGGCAAAACTCCTGGCAAAAAAGTGATTGATATGAAAAAATCGAAAATTATTGATTGTAAGTGGCAAACTTTTGGTTGTGGAAGCGCAATTTCTTCCACCTCTATGATGTCGGTAATGGTTACTGAAAATGGAGGAATGTCATTGGAAGACGGGCTTCAATTAAAAGCTATGGATATTAATGCCAGACTTGGGGGACTTCCTACTATAAAACTTCATTGTTCCATACTTGGCGACCAATCTCTCAAGGCCGCGATAAATGATTATCTTAAAAAATTTAATTCATAAAAACATGTACGACTTTGTAATTATCGGCTCAGGTGCAAGCGGGCTTTCTGCCGCGATGTATGCCGCAAGATTGAATTTAAAAACAGCTGTTATCGGGGAAATGCCCGGAGGACTTATCACGTCAACTCATGTTGTCGAAAACTGGCCTGGAACGGTTTCTATCAGTGGGCCGGATTTGGGAATGGCTCTATTTGAACATGCTACAAAAGCCGGGGCGGAATTCAAGAATGAAAAAGTTTTAGAAATCACGAAAAGTAAAGATGGTAAAATCTTCACAGTAAAAACTGCATCAAACGAATATCAATCAAAAACAATTTTGTTCGCTACAGGTACTCAACACAGATCGCTCGATGCAAAAGGAATTAAAGAATTCGAAAACAAAGGAGTTTCTTATTGTGCGCTTTGCGATGGAGCTTTTTATAAAGACAAAAATGTTTGTATAGTCGGTGGAGGAGACAGTGCTGCAAAAGAAGCCATTTTCTTGAGCCAAGTTGCTGCAAAAGTTTACATCATCGTTCGAAAAGACGTCTTGAGAGCTGAGCCAAGAAATCAAGAATTGATCGCTGCCGCCTCAAACATTGAAGTGCTTTACAATACTGAAATTGCTGAAGTTATTGGAGATGATGATGGCAAAAAAGTTGCCAAAATTTTAACAAAAGATGGTCGAGAATTTGCTGTTGATGGAATATTTCTTGCGATCGGACACATGGCTCAGACTGAGCTTGCCGCGAAACTCGGAGTTGAATTAAATCAAAAAGGTGAAATCAAAATTAGCAGACATTCAGAGACCAGCGTTCCTGGTGTTTATGCGGCCGGTGATTGTGCAGATACTGAATTCAAGCAAGCCATTACTGGTAGCGCTGAAGGCGTAACCGCGGCTTACTATGCATTCAAATACGTACAAGGCGGCGCGAACTTCTAGTCAAGTCCCGGACTCGGCTACCCATTTTAGTAGAGTCCCGGACTCTAGTAATTCTCAATAAAGTTCAAAAGGAATCTGACTCCAATTCCCGTAGCTCCTTTTTGTTCGTATTTTTTCGGATCGTGTGTGTATGCGGTTCCGGCTATGTCTATGTGAGCCCATTTCATATCTTTTTCAACGAATACTGCAACGAATGCCGCGCCTTTACTTCCTCCGGCCAAGTGTGACGTTCCAACATCCGCATTACAATAATCAGCGACTTTCGATTTCACTTTTTCAATGTGATCTTTGTGTAATGGAAGCTCCCAAATTAAATCATCTGTTTCATCTCCGGCTTTGAGAAGCCTTTTCCCAATTTCTTTATCATTTGTAAACATCGCTGTGTATCGATCTCCCAAAGCAACCATCGCCGCTCCTGTGAGAGTCGCAATATCTATCAAACATTCAGGCTTGAATTTTTTCTGAGCGTAATGCACTCCGTCCGCGAGTATCAAACGCCCTTCGGCATCCGTGTTTTTGATTTCTACAGTTTTGCCATTAAGCATCGTGATAACATCACTTGGTCTAAAAGCGTTTCCATCGATCATATTTTCTGTAAGCACCAAAACTCCAACTACATTTTTCTTAATTTTTAAATCTTTTAATGCGGTAAAAATACCTATAATTGCTGATGCACCTGCTTTGTCTGAGTGCATGTCTTCCATGTGAGCGGATGGTTTGAGATTGTATCCGCCGGAATCAAATACAACACCTTTTCCGACCAAAACTATCGGTTTTTCTTTTGGATTTTTTGCTCCATTATATTCGAGTGTTATCACTTTTGCAGGTTTGTAAGAGCCCTGATTTACGGCTAACAATCCTCCCCATCCTTGTTTTTTTAATTCGGCTTTATCTATAACCGTAACTTTATACCCGTAATCTTTTTTTAGTTGTTTTGCGATCGATTCGAAATACTCTATGTCTATTATGTTTGCAGGACCGTTTACTAGATCTTTTGTTACGTTTGTCGCTTGTGCAACGACAAGCGCTTTTTCAATTTCTTTCTCCAATGTTTTCCCCTCTTTTTTGCTTACTAAAATTATATTGTTGATCTCGGCTTTCGTCTCCAATTCGCAATCTTCTCCTGTTTTATATTTTGAAATTCTATAGTCTTTTAATGCGATACCTTCTATTAATTCTCTCGCATAAATATCCAATTCCGGTGACATTAAAATCATCACGTCGTTTTGTTTGAGCGCTCTTGTTTCCATGCATATATCAGAGCCCAGTTTTCTCACTCTTGCTCCTGTTAATTTTTCTGATTTTCCGGCACCAAAAAATAAGACTTTTCCTGGCATTGCTTTTGAATCAATCGTGAAATATTTTTTTTCTCCTCCTTTCCCCGACAACTCTTTTTCATTCAAAGCTTTTTTTAGCAACGATTTTAATTCTTCATTATAATACTTTGGAGCTTTTGTTTCTCCTTTGAAATAAGGAACGATCAGCAGCCCTTTCTCTTTTTTCAGAGCTTTTTGAATTTTGACTTTCATATTTTTAAGACATTAAAAGATTTTGCTGTATTAAAATAACAGAGAGAGCCTACTGATTACAAACCTTTTTTTGAGACAAATTCTTCGGCTTCCTTAAGAAGATTTTTTGCGTTTTCAAAAGTGAGCTTATTCAAAGCCTGCTCATAGTCCAGCCACCAATGCCCCCTGTGTTCAAAAGAAATAATTACGTCTTTCTCATTTGTTTTCCCTACAAAAAAGACGACCTGCTTAAAAGACTGTCTGCCTTTTTTGTTGTAAGTGTAGTGAATCAAATGCCTAAATCCTTCCACAAATTCAACGTTTTTGATTCCTGTTTCCTCAGTTAATTCTCTGCGAGCTGTTAAGTGCTCGTCGTTTTCTTCACCGGGTTCCACATGCCCTTTTGGAAAATCCACATGTCCTCCCGGATAGTGCAAAAGAAGGTATTTTCTACCATATTCTTCCTCTCGGAACAATACGACTCCACAAGATTTTTCGTCAGGCATTTTACCTGGATTTACTATTGCCATGATTTTTCTTTTAATGCGTTTTCAGCCGCTTCGCTTTCGGCTTTTTGTTTACTTGATCCTTTTCCTTTTGCAATTAATTTTTCATCGAAATAAACACCGGCCTCGAACTCTTTGTCATGATCCGGACCTTCTTCACTGATTATTTCGTATTTTGGAGTGATTTCCAATTTTTCTTGTACGAGTTCTTGCAAAGTGGATTTTGGATCCGCAAAAAGATTTTTCTCAATTATTTCGTCCAGTCTTGAGAGTATGAATTCGTTCACGAATTTCGATGCTTCATCAAAACCTTTGTCCAAATAAATGGCTCCGATTACAGCCTCCATCACATTCGCAAGTATATAATTTTTTGTTTTTCCACCAGACGCTTCCTCTCCTTTACTCAGATATAAATACTCCCCCAAATTCAATTCTTTCGAAATTTCAGCGAGATGTCTTCCCTGTACCAAAGCGCTTCTTAAATTTGTTAATTCACCTTCCGTTTTGTCCGGATGTTTATTAAAAAGATATTGGGTTGATATCAATTCAAGCACCGCGTCTCCTAGAAATTCGAGCCTCTCATTTGATTCTATTTTTTCTTTTTTGTGTTCGTTTAAATAAGACCTGTGAATAAAAGCGTTATCCAGAATTGATTCGTCTTTGAATTTTATCCCAATTTTTTTTATTAAATCTTCGTATCTGCTCATTTTGTTTTTTTAATTTTAGTATTCATTACGGAGCTCAACACTCCATTTATAAATTTTGAACTGTTTGTGTCTCCAAAATGTTTCGCAATTTCCACAGATTCATTGATCGCGACAACTGGCGGAACTTCCTTTGCATACAAAATCTCATAAACTCCAATTTCCAAAATTGCTCTATCTATAGGCGCAATCTTGTCTATGGGCCATTGTGGAGCATTTTCTTGTATGATTTTCAAAATCGTCTTCTTGTGTTTTTGAATACCTTCAAGAAGCTCATAAGCAAAATCGGCATTCTTGATTTTCGGCGCGAACTCTTTTAAGACTGTTTCCAAAATCTTTTTCGCCGTACCTCCTCTAAATTCATACGCGAATAGAGTTTGCATTACACACGTCCGTGCAAGATGCCTGTTGCTTGCCATTTTAAATAACTATTAAGCTTTGATCTTTGTGATTTTCTTCATCTCTTTTTCAATATTCAACACTTGTCTTCCTCTGTATTTACCACATTTTTTACAAGCTGTATGAGGAGTTTTCAAAGCTCCGCATGACGCGCATTTAACCAATGCGGCTATACCAGCCAATCTCTTTCTTGTTTTCGTTTGAAAGCTCTGATACCGATTACGGCTCGAGCTTTGGTTCATCTTCTTTTTGGGAGTTGGTTTCTTAGACATTCTAGTTTAAATTAATACCTTTACAGTGAGGAGAGCATACCGCAATTAATGGAAAATGCAAGATTATTTCCTGACGCAAAAATTCTTCCACATCTATGGAATGATTTTTCGTGTCTGCGTAGAAGAAATCAAATCTGTTTTCGAACTTGTCGTCAGTGATAAGAAACTGCCTTTCCATGTATGGAATTTCAACTTGAAAATCAAATTTTCCCAGGCATTTATCGCATCGGAGCTCGAAAGTAGCTTCAAAATCTTTGATTGAAACATTGTATTCATTTTCTATTTTCATGATCTCGACCCTGCCTGATATCGGACTTTTTACAGTTAAATTATGTTTTGAAAAATCCACTTCAACTCCGTCTAATTTATAGACTACGGAGGCGCCGGGACCTTTATTGTCTATGTCGTGAGTGTTAAAAGAAAGCTGATTTTCAGCCGTTTTTCTATCTTCTTGTGCAATTTTTTTATTCATTTTTTGTGATTTTTAGCGTCTGCTTGCCATAATTGCGCGTAGAATATATAGAAACAAATTGAATATGTCCAGATAAAGACTCAAAGCCGC
>DAONBD010000020.1:0-8875 GCA_035401345.1 Candidatus Altimarinota bacterium | reverse complement strand
GAAGACGCCAAAGATCATCGGCGGTAGAACCTGATTTTTGATCTTCATCGTTTCCTGCGGATTTGGGTCTTCGCCTTCGTGCAGATAACGTGTGGCGTGAATTTGTCCACGGCCAAGGGATTTTCCGCTGGCGATGCAATCCAGCCAGCCGACAATGTAATCGTGGTCGGGAGCGCCTTCGAGCAGGCTGGAAAGCTGTTCGTGTAGATTCTGTACGGGGAACGCGTCCACAGTCAAAAGTCCGGAATAGATGCGTTTCATTTGCATGGTCACGGATGTGAAGATGCCCAGCATTCCAAGTCCGCTGATCATGGCGTAGAACAAATCCGCATTCTTGTTTTGAGAACAGGTGATTTCTGCACCGGTGGGCAGGATGGCGGTAAATTCAACAACGTGTTCGCCGATGGGTCCCATTTTGAAATTGTTTTTTCGAGCTCACTCGCCTGTTTTGTGATTTTCTGAGCCTCCTCAGGTACTCCCCAAAATCCGGGGTTTGCCATTTGCTCACTCAGACCCTTTAATTCTTCTTTTTTAGAGTCGATTTTTTGGCTTTCATAAGCCTTGTAAATATATGATTTAAGATCATCTAATTTTGATTTATATTCATGCATAAAACATTTTGAGTTCAGAGTTTGTCCATGGCAATTTAGCAAAAATCCAAGAAACTAACAACCTCTCAAAGGTGAATAAGGTAATAATATTTACGTCAGTATATACTTGACAAACAAGGGAGAATCTTATATTTTGCACCCTTATTGTAACCTAATAGTCACGGTGAAAATAATTAATAGAATTAGAGATCACGCTACGGAAATTTGCGAACAAAAATTCCCTACAAGAGAGGAGGCAGGGCGCTTTATTAGGGCGAGGATAGCGGAATTAAACGATCCAGGAGAATGGAAACATTCAATAGGTGAAACATTTTTACGAATACAATCTAAGGTTGGATATGCACTACGCTTAAATCAAAATGGTAGGATAGGAGTAGATTGTGGAATGAAGAGATATGAGGGTGAAGAAGAAAATAGCTGGATGAGCAACCCAAGATATATTGCTACGAAAGTTATGGTGAAAATAGCGGAGGCCTTAGAGAGTGGTCAAGAAACATTTGATCCAAACGATTATGTGTCAAACATAGGAACAATGGTGGCGGAGCAAGTTTTACAAGTGATTCAGCCTAAAAACATAAATGAAATGATTGAACGTCAGGTGGAAAGAATGTTGATGGAAGACGAAAATTGTTCGACGGATGAAAATTGGCACAAAAGAGTCGATGCCTTAATGGCAGATATGGATGAGGAAGATAGCAGAATGAGAGATGCTTACCGTGGTGTAATGGAGATAATTCAAAAAACAAGAACGTTTAAAATATTACAAGAAATGATAATAAGAGATAATATTCCAAATATACCAACAAGACATCTAGTATTATTAGCATATACTCGCAGTAGTATAAAAAGTCTTATGGGGGAATCATTTCCGTCTGGTTAAAAATCTTATTTTTGGTAAAATACAGCAAGTTTTGAATCGCTTGTTATTTAGTTAAAGTATTTATGAGTGTTGCTCGCAAAATTCTTTCGAACACAATTTGGCAGATAATCGGCCGTTTCAGTATGGCCGCGCTTGCGATCATCACACTAAAAATCGCGACAAATTATTTGAGCATAGAAGGCTATGGACAGTATGCGGTCACATATGAATTTTTGGCTTTCTTCAGCATCGCGGCGGACATGGGGCTTTTTACAATTGCGATTACTGAAATGTCGAAGGACGAGAAAAAAATCCCGAAAATAATAGGGAACATTCTCACGCTCAGGACAATTTTTGTCGTTTTTATGATGCTTGTTGCGATAGGCGCGGTATTTATGATCCCGAAATATTCGGGAAGCTTAATTCCGCTCGGTGTTTCAATAGCGACACTTTCAATTTTTTTCACAATAACAAACGGCACGATCACATCCGTTCTTCAGACGAAACTCAAAATGCACATTGCCTCGATGGCCCAGATTCTCGGTAAAGTTATTATGATTTTAGGAATGCTTTTTGTCGCATATTATTTGTTTCCGCAAAATCCTGGTGAAATGCAAATTGGATCAATCCAAGCATTGTCAAACGAAGCACTGCCTGTGCAACCAAGAGACCTCTCAATACCATTTTATGGAATGATAATTGCTGGGGTAGTTGGTAATTTTGCGATGCTTCTTTTTACTTATTTTAATGTGCGACGCATCACTCCTTTGGTATTTCAATTTGACCTAGAGTTTTGCAAAGAAATTTTAAAAAAATCACTACCCTACGGCGTCGCCCTTATTTTAAACACGATTTACTTCCGTATTGATTCAATACTTTTGTCTCTCATAAAAGACGCACAAGAAGTTGGTATTTATGCCGTTGCAATGCGCATCATCGACGCAGTTTCGATCATCCCACTTTTCTTTATGAATTCAGTTTTACCAGTGCTTACACGTTCAATGTCAGAAAAAAATACTGAAAAATCCAGAACGATCATTCGCCACAGTTTCGATTTTTTATCAGCACTTGCATTTCCATTTCTAATCGGTGCGTTCGCACTCGCCTACCCGCTCATAGCGATAGTATCCAGCCCTGCATTTTTAAGCAGGCTCGACGAAGGCTTTTACGGCTCCGACATCGCGCTCAAGATCCTGATGTTTGCGATGGCTCTGCAATTTCTTTCTACATTATTTATGTTCATTCTCCTCTCACTCGACAAACAAAAGAAAATTTTATATATCAATCTCGCGGCGGTGATTTTTAACATTATCGGCAATATTTTAATCATCCCGACATACGGTTTCCGCGGATCAGCGTTTATCTCAGTCCTCTCCGCCGCGATCATCCTGACTCTCTCCGCTCGCACAGCCTACAAACATTTCAAATTCTCACTAAATCCATTCACCACAATAAAAATAATCGCTTCATCAATAGTGATGGGCTTGTTCGTCTACTACGCGCAACCACTTTCATTTCAATACATGCAAAACGCCGGCTTGCTCGTCCTAATCCCCCTCGCAGGCATTCTTTATTTCAGCCTCCTTATACTCACAAAAGCACTCACTCCTTCAATGTTGAAGCTCCTGAAGAAAAGTGATTCCGACATTGCGTCTTTATAGCTCCTCCACCATCTCTGTAAATTTCTTCCCTCGATCCTTATAGTCCTTGAATTGATCGAAGCACGCGGCCGCAGGAGACATGACGACGACAGCGTTTTTCACTTTTTTTCGCACAATGTCAGTTTTGCCGGTTTTGAAGCACATTCTATCCCCACTCACAATCTCACCTTTCACTAAAATTTCTTCAGCATATTTTTTCGCCTTCGAAATAGCCTCTTTTAAATTTTTACACATCGCGAGCATAGTCGGACTTCCTTCACCTTCTTTTAATTTTTTCTCGGCGGTGTTTATCGCATCCCACATTTTCTCGGAAGTTTCGCCAAACAAAACAACTCCTTGCAAAGAAGGTTTTATTAAAATTTTCCTAGCCCATTCATAATAATCCAATCCTTTGTCCGACCCTCCTGCGATCAAAATAGTAGGCACATCAAAAGAATCCACAGCGGCCATTGAAGTCTGAGGATTTGTAGAAAAAGAATCATTGTAATATTTCACGCCATTCAAAGTACGCACAAACTCCAGTCTGTGAGGTAAGCCTTTGAATTTTTTCACAACCTTCTCAATCACCGCATCCGAAACACCGAATTCTTTCACAGCGGCAATAGCAGAGCAAACATTTTCAATATTATGAGACCCGATCAAAGCGACATTTCGCACAGGCATCACCATCACAGATTTCCCGCTATGAGAATACATGATCACGCCTTCCTCTGTGTAAACCGCACCATCTCCATCCATTCCATTTTTCAGACCCTCACCTCTCGGGCTTATCCACGAAAGTCTTCCACGAACTTGAGGCTCATAATATTTAGAATATTCATAATCCTGATTCAAGATTGCCAAATCATCCTCATCCTGATGCGCCAAAATCAACTCTTTTGCTCTCAAGTATTCATCGCGATCCGGATAATAATCCAAATGGTCACTGGTTGTATTTAGCAAGACCGCGACATGCGGACTTTTTTTCAAATCTCCAAGTTGAAAACAACTCATTTCCAGTACGACCACATCATCACCTTTTAATTTATCCAAAAAATCAATTGGTGAATTTCCGATATTTCCTCCGAGATAAGCGTGTCGCTTTCGGCCTTTCATAGCCATTAAATAATCCCCGCTCGCAAAAGCCTCTTTCAAAATTTCATAAATCAAAGTTGAAGTCGTCCCTTTGCCTTTTGTACCGGTAACTCCAACGACAGTGCAAGGACAGTTGTTCAAGAAAAACTGTGTTGGGGAGGTGATTTGAGCTCCGGCGAGCCTCGCAGCTACAATTGAAGGATCAAAATAAGTGATGCCGGGACTGCGAAAGACAATATCGAAATCTCCAAGATCATCCAAATAATGTTCCCCTAATCGCACAGAAACTCCATTAGGCATTTTTTCGTCCAAGTGAACGCGTTTATCACACACAGTTACATTACTGTATTTATGTTTCAGTAAATATTTAAGCATCGATTTACCCTCGACACCGTACCCAAGAACCGCAATTTTACTTCGTTGATTCATTGATAAAAGAGGTTTAATTATTAGAAACTTTAGTGTCAATTCAAAGACAATCCAGGATCAATTCTAAACCAATTTGCTGAAAAACAAAAATTCGTTATTTGGAATAATTAAGAATTTATGCTACAATAGTACAAACACGATAAGTAATAACAGATGAATAACGGAAAAAAAGATAAATTAACAGAGTGGATAACGAGGATTATAGAGAAAGGAGAAAATAAACCGCTTCAAACTCCAAATCTTCAGAACAGCAGTTCTACAAAGGAATCTCAGCACAAAACCGAGGGACATCGCCATTCTACAAACGTAAATCATCAAAATCCTAAAAAAGGAAAATTTTTTAAGCGCAATGCGCAAAATCAAAATAACAATCAAACTAACAAACAAGAGAATATGAACTCAAACAAGAGCTTTAAACAAAAGCAAAAAAATCATTCAAAAAATTATTCAACAATCCCCAATGGCAACAAGCCGGCAGACCCCAATTCAGCACGCCAAAAAGCTAAAGACGCTTTCAATCAAGCAAAACAGTACGTCGCCAGCGCGCCAAAAACTGTAGCTGTGAAATCTCGTCCACAAAAGACGAAATCAAAACAAATGGCTGCATTCAAGGGCTTACGCATAATCCCGATCGGTGGCTTGAACGAGGTGGGTAAGAATATGACGGCATACGAATACAATGCGACAGGTCGTCCACAAGACAAACAAATTATAGTCGTTGATATAGGACTTCAATTCCCGGAAGAAGACATGTTGGGAGTTGATTACGTTTTGCCGGATCCTGCATACCTCGAGGAAAATCAAAAATATATAAAAGCCGTAGTGATTACTCACGGACATCTCGACCACATAGGCGGACTTCCATATATTCTTCCTAAGATTGGTTTCCCGCCGGTCTACGCGACGAAGCTCACACGAGGTCTTATTGAAGGCAGAATTGATGAATTTAAACTCACAAAATTCGTACGTCTTCACACGATCGACCCAAAAGAGACACTCCGATTTGGTGCTTTCATACTAGAGTTTTTTCGCGTCGCACACTCGATTCCAGACTCAGTCGGAATAGTGATCAGCACCCCAAACGGACGAAACTCACAGCCTACTCGCGTGGTACACACAGGAGATTTTAAGTTCGACGACTCCCCTGCAGGCATTCAGCCAAAAGCGGATATTGAAAAAATAAAAGCTCTTGGAAACCGCTCAGTCACAGTTCTTCTTTCCGATTCCACGAACGCATTGAAGCCGGGACACACTATGTCTGAGGCAGCGATTGGTGAGAATCTTGGTAAGCTTATAACGAACGCAAAAGGTCGCATAATTATCGCGAGCTTTTCTTCGCTTATCGGACGCATTCAGCAGATATTTGAATATGCGCAAAAAACAAATCGAAAGGTTTATATTTCGGGAAGAAGTATGAAGGAAAATGTGAATCTCGCACTAAATTTAGGATACTTAAAAATTCAAACGAACTTAATTCGCGATATAAAAAATGTAAGCAAAGCCCCTGATAATGAAATTTTGATAATGACGACCGGGTCACAGGGCGAAGCCGTTTCAGCCCTCACGAAGATCGCTATGAACGACCACCCTCAAGTAAGCATCAAAAAAGGCGACACGGTGATTGTCTCTTCTACTCCGATCATCGGCAATGAACGTTCCATCTTTACTGTTATAAACAGTCTCAACATGCTTGGAGCGAAAGTTATCCATCACCAAATCAGTCAGATTCATACATCGGGCCACGCGTATCAGGACGAACTGAAACAGATGATTCAAATGGTTCGTCCGAAGTATTTCGCGCCGGTCCATGGTGAATATTTCATGCGCCAGGCGCACAAGGAACTCGCTATCGAATGTGGAATTCCTGAAGCTAATTGCGTGATCATTCAGAATGGTGAAATTCTGGAAATACCACTTATGGAAAGTGCTACAGCTCAACACGCGGGAGCCATTATGCACGTCTCAAAAGAAAAAGTTGAAGCGAAATATATTCTTATAGACGGTCTTGGCGAAGGCACGATCGGATCTCAAGTAATGATTGAACGCCAAAAAATGTCTCAAAACGGCATTTTGCTCGTAATGTTGAGTGTGGATAAAAAAACACACAGGATAAATGAAGCACCAAATATTATGTCTCGCGGTTTTATTTATATGCATGAGTATGAGGAAATCACAAAAGAAATCAGTGCTCTCGTAGCAGACGCGTACAAGCAGTTTTTGAAAAAAAAGCCAAATGCTGATCGCAAAGAAATTAAACATTACATTGAAGGAGTTGTTGAACGATATGCTCACCAAAAACTCGAACGTCGTCCGTTGATCGTCCCGATCATCTTCGAGAAATAAAGTTCCAAAATTAGGCTTTAAATTTAATTAAAACCTTTACCATCTCCCACTCGCTCCACCTCCACCACTCGATCCGCCACCAAATCCGCCAAACCCTCCACTCCCACTACCACCACGACCGCCTCCGATAAACCACCACCCTCCGCCTTTATCGTGTTTTTCTTTGGCTTTTGATCTCCAATTTTCAAGAAACTTTGCTCTTGATAAGATCCAGTCTATAAGTAAACCGATCCCTCCTAAAATCACAAACCAAATTAAAAAAGTAATCCAAGTCAGACCAAGTATTAAACTAAAAAGTGCCGCAAAAAATCCACCAAAAACAGCCCCGGGCCAAATAGCTCTGGACGCGCCGATTCCACGAAACACCCTGCCTAGATTAAAAATAATGTTAATAAAAATGAAAAAAGCTATCCAGATGATTTCGGCCAAAGAATCACTAATTGTTTCATCACCATACCCTTCAGGCGCGGTGTACTCACCTTTTACAGCTTCTTTCAAGGCAAAAACTCCATCAGTTATTCCACCTACGAAATCACTATCTCGAAATTTTGGAGTTATTACCTTTTCGATAATCTGCCCACTCTCCAAGTCCGTCAGTGCACCTTCGAGACCATACCCAACTTCAATCCTCAATTCCCTTTCATCCATCGCGATCAAAAGCAAAACGCCATTGTCCTCTTTTGCTTTGCCAATCCCCCATTCTTTAAAAAGTTTTTCCGCATAATTTTCGATATAATCACCTCCTAAATTCTGCACCGTCACGACAGAAATTTCAGTCGTCGTCGCTTTCTCAAATTCTTTTAAATCGCTTTCCAGAGCCAATTTTGTCTCGTTATCCAAAACTCCGGCAAAATCATTTACAAATCCACTCGGTATTCCGGGTGATTCATACGCTACCGCAGTCCCGCCAACTACCGCAGTCCCGCCCGTAAACGCAACGCCCATCAATGCAACACTCAGTACACCAAACGCACAAACGGAAACAACTCTTCGCAGAATATTCATAGTTCGAAATTTTAATTAAAACTAATCAACAGCTCCCATTGCAGGGCTGGAACTTGGAGGAACTTCCCCTCCATTCGGTAAAATTTCAACAGTCATTTCAGGAGCGGAAACAGATTCTTCTCCTCCTAGATTGAAATCAACTTTTGGTGGGACTTCCGAACCTTGAACAGATTCAAATAGTTGTTTTTCAGCATCAAAACCAAACCAAGAAGCTAACCATTTTCCAGGAATTCCTTTCGCTCTGACATTGTATTCTCTCACGACATCATTGAATCTTCCTCTCTCAACAGCAATTCTATTTTCAGTACCTTCCAATTGATTTTGTAAGGCGAGGAAATTCTCAGCAGATTTCAGCTCTGGATATGATTCGACAGCAACCAAAAGTCTGGACAAAGCGCCCGACAATTGATCTTGTGCAGCTTGAAAAGAAGCGAAAGCATCAGGATTGCTCAAAATACTTTCATCAATATTCATTTGTCCAACCTTACTTCTAGCTTCGGTTACATCGATGAAAACAGTTTGTTCCTGCTCAGCTATTCCTTTCACAGTCTCGACCAAGTTTGGAATCAAATCGTATCTCCTTTGGAATTGATTTTCGACTTGAGCCCATTGAGTTGATACGTTTTCATTTAATTGAACGAAACCGTTATAGGCTTTGAAAAGCCATCCGGCAATTGCAAGGACTACAACGATAACAGCTATTAATACTCCCCATTTTTTCATATCTTTTTTGTTAAAAAATTTTAAATAAATTAGCGAAGAAAAGTCTATACCAAATGAGCTGACTTCTCCAGTATTTTTTTTGCGGCATTATAGCCGTCTTCTACCAGTCCATTATATTCTTTGAAAGAAGCATATCCATATCTATCTAAATTTGGATGGATGAAAATCAC
>DAONBD010000019.1:0-8977 GCA_035401345.1 Candidatus Altimarinota bacterium | reverse complement strand
GAATACAAAAGCATCGCACCGATCAAATTGGCAACAGCGGATGATGGGGTCATAGAAATAGTGAACATGAAAAGAACATCGTCATACAATTCCGCATATAACGATAATAAATTCAGAGGTGCGATCGAATATCAAATAATAGATGGAAATAATGTGATTATAAACGAGCTAAAACTCGAGTCATATTTGAAGGGCTTGGCGGAAGAAACAAATTCAACTCCGATTGAAAAAATCAAAGCGATAGTAATTGCGGCGAGGTCTTATGCAAAATTTTACATGCATTATGCGGATAAATTTCCAGGAAAGCCTTATTACTTGGAAGACGATCCGGCTACAAGTCAAAAATATCTTGGATATGGATTTGAGAGTCGCGCTCCAAATATAGTGAAAGCCGTGAATGAGACAAAAGGTGAAGTCATAACTCACGATGGACAGCTTGTGAAAGCCCCATATTTTACTTCGGATGATGGCACTACGCGAAGTGCGTACGATGTTTGGAAATGGGACGCTCCTTATTTGCAGTCTGTTGAAGATCCTTATTGTAGCGGGAAATCAATGGCGGGACATGGCGTGGGCATGAGCGGATGCGGAGCTCTTGGAATGGCAAACGCTGGAAAAAGTTATAAAGAAATACTAAAGTACTACTACACAGGAATAGAAATAACGAAATTATGGTAACTTTAGCCATCAATACAGCGTCGAGAACCACGCAAATAGCGCTTCTCAAACAAGATAAAATTCTCAAAGAAAAAGAATGGATTTCGGAAAATAATGAATCCGAAAAATTGATGCCGGAAATAGACGATTTATTGAAGAATAAAAAAATAAAATATGATGATTTGGAGAGAATAATAGTAGTGAAAGGCCCCGGGTCTTTTACAGGACTTCGCGTTGGGGTGAGTGTTGCTAATGCTATTGCGTATGTGCAAAAAATTCCGGTTTATGGAATTGATAGTTTTAAATTTTTACGTGCGAAGAATGAAGATGATGAAATTGAAGTGATTGTTTTATTTGCGAGCAGAAGTGAGGTGTATGTGCAATTAACAGAGAAATCGGAACCTGTGATTTATAAAGTGGAAGAAGCTGTTGATGTATTAAAAGAAAAAGGAATTAAAAAAGTTTTTGGAGAAGTTTTGCAGGAACAAAAAAAATCATTCAAAGAAGTGAAATTGATAGAATCAACAAAAACATTTGGTGAAACGGTACTTTCATTAAAAGAAAAAGAGTTAGAAAAGAAAAGCATAATAGAACCTCTTTATATAAAAGGTCCGGGAATCTCAAATCCAAAACCAATAAAATAATGTTATACATAGTCTCTACACCAATAGGGAATTTGGAAGACATCACTCTTCGCGCGCTTCGCGCGCTCAGAGAAGTCGACCTGATAGCCGCGGAAGACACCAGGCACACACATATCCTTCTGCAAAAATATGACATCAAGACTCCACTCACGAGTTTTCATTCATACTCCACGGATGCAAAATTAGAATCGATAGTAAATGAGTTGAAAAACGGAAAAGAAGTCGCTTTGGTTTCAGACGCGGGTACGCCGGGTATTTCTGACCCGGCTTATTCATTGATTCGTCGTGCCATCGAAGAAGGCGTAAAAATAGTCCCAATTCCGGGTGCCTCTGCATTATTGGCGGCAATTGTCACGAGTGGACTTCCTATGGATAAATTCGTTTATTTGGGCTTTTTACCACTCAAAAAAGGACGTCAGACATTATTAAAAAGTCTGCAAAATGAGGAAAGAACTTTGGTGATTTATGAATCGCCTCACAGGCTGGTGAAAACTTTGGAGCATTTAAAAGAATATTTAGGAGATCGCGAAATTGCAGTGTGTAGAGAACTGACAAAAATATTTGAAGAAACTTTGAGGATGAACATCTCGTCTGCGATCGAACATTTTACCCGGAAAAAGCCAAAAGGTGAATTCGTGCTTGTTGTAAAGGGAGCTAAATAATATAATTTACACATGCTTCTACCCCCTCAGAATAAAAAAGGTTTCACTTTGATGGAATTGTTGCTCGTGTCAGCTGTAATGATTTTTTTGGCGATTGTCGCTTTGAGCAGTTTAATGAAATCTCAAGATCAATTTCGATTCAAGAGTACTGTGAATAATACAGCGGATGTTTTGAGAACAGTCAGAAATTACGCACTTTCAAACAAACCCGCGCCGACATCCGCAGCTCCTCAATATGTGGCAAAAATAGATTCATCAACCGGTACTATCCAGATTTTCGGAGATAATAATAAAGACGGGAATTTTGATTCCGATTCTGATCCCGTAGACAAATTATTCAAAACCTACACCATCCCAGCAAATAGCGGAAAATACACCTTGATGAAAAATAAAGACGACATATCTTCAATTCAACCCAACCTAACTTTGATATACCAACCGACTACGGCAAATTTCTCAATATTGGAGCAGTATTTTAGCGATCGATACGCAGTGATAAAAATAACAGATTCAGTAGATGAGAATAGATTTACTTACATTGTTTTATTCAAAGAATCCGGCAATCCGGAAGTATTAAATAATTTAGATGATTTATAATTAGATGATTTATAAATTGAATAAAAAAGGAGAAACTTTGATTGAGGTGATTACAGCCTTAACATCTCTTGTATTGGCCGGGGTGGCCGCAGTCACAGTTATTATTTCAATGATGCAATCAAACGCGATTTCAAAAGAATATTTAATAGCTCAAAACTTAGCCAGAGAAGGCATCGAAGGTGTAATAACAATAAGAAACACAAACTGGCTTAGATTTCCAAGCACAAAAAGCACAGATTGGCTGTGTGTAAGTGCAAACTCAAATCCAGTAAGTTGCACAGAGACTGTAGCCAGAACAAACCATTACAGATTAAATTACAAAAATAATGAATTCATTTTGGAAAACGAAGCATCAACTCCGATTGCACCAGAAACAGGGAATGCTTTTCAGTTAAATTTAACATCCACGTCATTATACACTCATGAATCAGGCGAAAATTCCGGTTTTTATCGCATGATAACATTTGAACAAATAGATGGATCTCCCGACAAATATAAAGTAACGGCAACGGTGCAGTGGATGAATAGATCAAAAGTGAACGAATACAAACTCTCATCAATAATCACAAATTATGCTAAATAAAAGAGGTTTTACATTGATGGAAGCATTGATAGCAGCAAGTGTTTTTGGGATGCTATCGATTATTGGAGCAACTATTTTTATAAATATTTCACAGTCGCAAAGATCAACTGAAAGTTATTCGGCGCTATACGAAGACGCTCGTGTAATAATGGAAAATTTAGCAAACGAAATCAGAAACGGTACAGTTGATTACGAGGAGTATTACAATATTAAATACACAAACCCAATAGGCGGTCAAAAATACTACGGGATAAATCGCGGAGTGTATGCGAGTAGATTTTATGATCCTGGGTATACGATGGCCTGCGATACAAAAGAAATAATCCAAGGCAATAATCCAGCTGATCTTGGTGTTGAATATTTAGATGAAAACGGACTGCCAACCACATGTAGTAATCCGGAGACTGATCCAGTCACATTATTTAGTCTCTCCGTCGACAAAGACATGGGAAAATATCAAGGATCAGCCATGAGCGGAAACGATCAAGATGAACTCTATTTAATTTCAAAAGATGGAAGATCTAAAACAATTATAAGAACGCAAACAAAAGGAACAGAGGATCAAGTTTTATCAATACTGAGATTAGAAGGAAAGGATACTGACAATAATGGCGTCATTGACGGATTTTTCTGCAATGCGAGTATCTCGGGATGTGCAGGTGCAACTATGTCCCCATTCAATGATACAAACAAATTAGTAGCAAAATATATAGATGGAGAGTCGTTTGACACTACAGCATCTCCATTCACTCCCATCTCCCCACTTCGCAGTACTGTGACGGACATTCATTTTATCATCACCCCAAAAGAAGATCCCTACAAAGCATTTGATGAACCGGATGTCCAAATCCATCCAAGCGTGACTATAGTCATGACGCTCGAACCATCATCAACAGAAAAAACAACTCTCCCTGCGGGTCAGCAAGATCAATCGATCACTGTCCAAACAACCGTCGCGACAGGAGTTACGTCACGCATCAAATCATATCCGCCAACAAAAGAGCTGGATTGGATAAAAAATGCAGTGAATTAAAATTATAACAAATAAGGAGGAGATCACCACTTTCATTTCACCACGAACCCAACGATCTTTCCTTGTACGAAAATTTCTTTCACAACTTTGCCTTCCTCTAAATATTTGGAAACATTTGGAACGGCACGAGCTTGAGCCAAAACCTCATCTTTGCCGGCGTCAGCGCTCACATCGATGGTTCCACGCAATTTACCATTCACTTGTATTCCGTAAGTGACGGTTGAATCTTTCGCCAATTCAGCATCAAACACAGGCCAGCCGGCATCGAAAACACTATAATTTCCACCAAGAGCTTCCCAGCATTCCTCAGCCAAATGTGGCGCCATCGGAGCTATCAATTGAACCAAAATTTTTGCCGTTTCTTTGTCGATGCCATCCTTCGAAGCAAAATTAACAAACTCCATTAAAGCGCTTATAGCCGTGTTAAATTGAAATGCCTCAATGTCAGTCGTCACTCTTTTAATAGTTTTATGAAGAAGATTTTTTGCCTCGTCGGAAATTGCACTTGCGGAAATTTCATCTGCAGAAATCACACCCGCGCTTGCACCATTTACCAAATTCCAAAATTTATCTTCAAATCTCACGATGCCCATAATGCCTTTATCATTCCAGTCTCCGCCTTGCGTGAAAGGTCCCATAAACATCAAATACATGCGGAAAACATCACTTCCATATTTTTCAACAAACTCATCAGGGCTCACAGTATTTCCTTTTGATTTACTCATTTTTGCTCCGTCCTTTGTAATCATTCCCTGATGTACAAGCCGTTTAAACGGCTCTTTGAAGTTAACGAATCCCAAATCATTCAAAGCCATATTTATAAATCTTGCATACAATAAATGCATACACGCGTGCTCAGGCCCACCAATATACATATCTACTGGAAGCCATTTATCTGTAATTTTTTTATTAAAAGCTTCTTTCGCATTCGCTGCAACTTTTTCAGGGGTGACACCCATAGAAGGGTATCTCAAATAATACCAAGACGAACAAACGAAAGTATCCATTGTGTCGCTCTCGCGAGTCGCTTCACCTCCACATTTCGGACACGCGACGTTCATAAAACTCTTTGAATAATACAAAGGCGATTTGCCCTGTCCTTGTAATTTAAATTCAACATCCAAAGGCAGCTCAACAGGCAGATCCTTTTCTGGAACAGGAACTTCGCCACATTTTTCACAATAAATAATTGGAATCGGCGCGCCCCAATATCTCTGACGACTTAGGAGCCAATCTCTCAATTTGTAATTCACAGTTTTTTTGCCGACGCCAATTTTTTCTAGCCAGTCAGCCATTTTTGGTAATGCTTCGCGATTGTTCATGCCACTAAATTCTCCAGAATTAAACAAAATCCCATCATCGGTATAAGCCGTCTCAAAATCCTTCGGATTGATCGCCGCTCCATCTTTCGAAATAACAAATTTCAAAGGAATGTTATACACGCGAGCGAACTCAAAATCTCTCAAGTCATGTGCATCAGCCATCACGACGCCGGTCCCATACATGAGAGCGAAATTCGCCATATAGACTGGAACGCGCTCACCATTTGCAGGATTGATAACATCAACTCCAAGATAACATCCAAGTTTATCTTTTCCACCTTCAGAAGCCCTTTCTATCAATGTTTGTTTATCGATTTTGTTGCGGATTTTTTTAACTTCAGCCTCATATTTTGTGCCACGTGTAAATTCGGAAACAAGCGGATGCTCAGGCGCGATAACAACAAAAGTAACGCTATAAAGAGTGTCACATCGTGTTGTATAAGCGACCAATTTATCTACAGAAAATTTTCCTTTAAATTCATCCGCCAACGCGAAATCGATCTCAACTCCATGGCTTTTGCCGATCCAATTCTCTTGCATGAGGCGAGTTTTTTCAGGCCAGTCCAACTCTGTATAATCCAAAAGTTTTTCAGCGTACGAACTCAAATTGAAAAACCATTGTTCCAAATCTTTTTTTGTAACCTCGGTACCGCAGCGGTCACAAGTACCGTCCTGCACCTGCTCATTTGCGAGCACTGTCTGACATGATGGGCAATAATTCACGCCTTGTTTTTTCTTGTATGCTAAGCCTTTTTTATAGAGTTGTAAGAAAATCCATTGAGTCCATTTGTAGTACTCAGGTGATGAAGTCATAACCATTTTATCCCAGTCGTACATCGTTCCCATTCGCGATAATTGCTGAACCATTTTTTCAACATTCGCTTTAATCGAATCACGTGGATGTACACCGGTCTTGATCGCATAATTCTCAGCAGGAAGCCCAAAACTATCGAAACCCATTGGTTCCAAAACAGTGTAACCTTTCATTCTCATGTATCTTCCATGACTATCAGCAGGCGCAAAATTATACCAATGCCCTATGTGTAATTTATCTCCGGATGGATACGGAAACATCACCAAATTGTAGTATTTTTTATCTTCCGGGACTTTTTCTACATCGATTTTATAAAGTCCACTTTCTTCCCATTTTTTCTGCCACTTTTGCTCAACTAAAGGGGCATCATATTTCTTGTCTTTCATGCCCCGCATGGTAATAGAAACTAACCTGTTTTACAAGTTAAAAAAGAGAGAAATCATCCCCGTTGAATCAACTAGTCTGCGATAGTGTAGCCAGCATCATTAATAGTAGTTGCATCTACGCCACTCTCGACAACGAAGGATTTTAAGACAGTGGTAATGTCTTTGACAGAGCTGATAATTTCAGAAACTTTTCCATTATCGTCTATTACCGGGAGCATTGAAACAACATGAATGGAAGAAGTGCCGTCTTTATTTTTAAATCTATAAGGGCCAACGCCATTTTTTGATTTTCCTGAATTTAAAACATCTGTGTACGATGCTACAAAATCCGGAAGATCGTTCCCGTCAACATAAGAGAAAAAATTCTCATCGTCCATTTCGTCCAAACTATATCCATAATCTTCAATGAAATTTTTACTTAAGAATTTTGTTTTACCATTTGCTTCCAATACAAAGATTGGTAGGGATTCTTGGTTTGCCAATTCTCTATACGATTTTTCCAAAGCATCGGTGTTTACGCTCTTGGTATTTTCGGAATGACCTTCTTCAGGAGCATGATTACCATTTTCACTAAAATACACGCTATGACCTTTTTCTTGCCCGTGTAATGTAGAACTTAAAACATCTGATTTAACGAAATCTGGAGAGGGCTTTTCAGAATCCATAAAAACAAGCATTGAAATAAACGACACAAGAAAAATAGAAAGCGCCGCCACTGCAATTTTATTGTTTTGGGTGAATTGGAGCATATTTGTTTTTGTTTCAAATCTTAATACACTATTATAAAATAAAAGGACTTAAAAGTCAATACTTAGACAAACAAAGAGAAGTAAAAAGTAAAGAAGTTAAAAGATCACAAAACTCGCTTAAAGAACTCTATAAAAGTCCGGGAATATTTCCACTACTGTCAGGGGGATTTAAAGATGGGTCAACTTTTAGATTAGGAGCTGTTTGTAGAGGAGCCGTTTGAATAGAAGAAGTAGTGACATCATCATCAGTATGAATTTCAACATCTCTGGCGGAAACTTCTTTCTGTGAAGTCAAATCCAAGAACGTAAATGTCCAAACTGCATAAGAAAATATATCAATAACGCCTCCTAAATAAGCCGCCAACAAAAGTGAAGCGACGCCAAGAATTCCAAAAACGATCAAGATTGCGATATTTAATGCAAGAGAGGCTAGGTAACCTCCCAAAAGAAGCAAAATTCCTGGGATGAAAAACACCAAAACAGCTTGGATCACAACCCTGACGCCGATTATCACCATCAGTATCGTAATCAAAAGAGTTTGTTGCCAACTCAAGACGACAAGTTTAATACTCTTCTTCATTGAAGAGATAATCCCTTCGCCATCTATGATTATATACATATCGGCATAGGTGAATAAAAGTTTCAAAAATAGTCCAATCAGGGTAGCTACAGCAAATGGGATAGCAAGTAATTTAAAAATTTCAACGTTCAAATTTCTAAGTACAAAACCGGCTTCTGTTACCATCGCGAAAGGTCCAAAAGTTTTTAATATCAAGTGTAATTCAAAAAGAGGCAAAGATGAGAAAAGTCCGTGTTTGATTCCAACGCCAAGGCCGGATTTTTGTCCATTTCTGGCCCTTGCAAGAGCTTGTACGGCAGCGGCCTCGCAAAAAGCCGGTGAATAAGTCCACAGAAGAAAAATAATAACGGATACAATTATTAGAGGAACGGTCAGGGAAGCATGAGTGCTGATAAAGTCCCATCCAAAATTCACAACATCACGCATAAAAGACGTCTCTGAATTATCAAATAGATAAGATTTTTTAAAGGCAAAAATCTGATAAGCTACATATCCGACTCCAACAGACGTCGTCAAGATTGATGGGATAAAACCAAGCCAATAAACAATTCTCTTGTTAGCCTGCGTATACTTCCAAGAATCGGCTATGATTTGTTTGTAGTCCATGCTCAAGATTCTAGCCACAAGTTTTCCCCTTGTCAAAAAACAGGTTATTTGGTAAACTTCTCCTGTTGAAATTCCCGAACGGGAAATTTTTTTACCCCAAATTAAAAAATAATCATAAATAATATGTTGAGATCAGAAAAAAAGAAGGTTATAAGTAAGTTTGCTACTCATCCAAAAGATACGGGATCACCACAGGTCCAAGTAGCTATTTTGACTGAGAGAATCAATAAATTACAGGAGCATCTTCTGACTCATGGCAAAGATAATCACTCAAGAAAAGGACTTTTGGAAATGGTAGGTAAAAGAAGAAGACATTTGAATTATTTGAGACTTCACGACAAAAA
>DAONBD010000018.1:0-9109 GCA_035401345.1 Candidatus Altimarinota bacterium | reverse complement strand
CCTACGCCGTCCTCTTCTTTTCTTCTTTACCATTCAAGAAAATCCTCATGTCGGGAATCACCTGCACGCGCACCGGCCCGGCCTCCAGATCCACATTCATCTCAAAAGGTTTCGGCGGCAACTGTGAAATAGCCTTGAAAAGTTTTTCATTCGCTGTGGCAATATCCTCCTCAGCCTTCATTTTCAGCTCTTTTAATTTCGCATAAGACTCTTCTTTGCGAAGTTCCGCCATTTCTTGTTCCTCGAAATCTTTCACCTGCGCCTTCATCTCTTTCAGTGCTTTTTTTAATTCTTCATACTGCTCACTTTCGATCCTTTCTTCGAGCTTTATATCCTTTTTTATTTCTTTCAATTTCTCTTTTAATTTTGCAATTTCCTGCAACATCAACGATATCTGATCCTGAATCATAGTTTTGAGGGTTAATGAAAATCAAGTGCGAAGAAAATACCACGCCTGAAACATTTTTCCAATGCAAGTTAAAGTTTCCCCTTCTTTATCAAAACTTTATCGATTCTCCTTCCATCCAAATCAACGATTTCAAAAGAGAGTCCTTTATATTCAAATCTATCACCTGTCTTCGGAAGTTTCTGTAAATGACAAATTATAAAACCGGCCAAAGTCGTATAATCAACAGATTTCTCATTAAAAATTTTAGAACCAAAAGTGCGATTCAGCTGATGAATTTGAATAGCACCATCAATCAAAAAAGATCCATCATCACATTTCACAACCTCCGGATCAAACTCATCCTCTTCATCCGGTAACTCCCCAATTATAGCCTCTATCAAATCATGAATAGTAATAATTCCCTCCACTTCACCAAACTCATCCACCACCATCCCAACATATTGTTTATGTTTTTTAAACACCTTCAAAATATCAAAAGCGTTCATATTCTCCGGAATAAATATCGCCTCGTTCAAAATTCTTTTAATTGAAAATCTTTTCTGCCTCCTTCTTTCAAAAAAATCCTCAGCAGTAATAATCCCTTTTATATTATCCAGAGTCCCGTCGCATATCGGGAACTTAGAATAGGGACTTTCTTTTATCTGCCTTTCAATATCTTCAATGGAATGATTGATGTCTATCCATTCAATATCGCTCGCCGGAGTATGTAAGTTTTTCGCCTTTTGATCTGAGAAAAAGAAAATATTTTGATGCATTTGAGTCTCTTCTTTTTCCAAAACCCCCTGCTTACCAGCTACCTTTAAAATATATTTCAATTCATCTTCACTTAAATCCTCGCCTCTATCTTTTTTAATACCGAATGTATTCGCAACTAACTTTGTCGAAAAAGACAAAAGTTTCACAAAAGGATATGTAAGAGTGGAAAATATCTTAATAAACCTCGCCATCGCCAAGGCTATTTTCTCAGAATAATTTAATGCAATGGTTTTCGGCAACAGTTCTCCAAAAACAATGGTAAAGTATGTAATTAAAGCGACGACAACAACAAAAGAAATTCCATACGCGTATTCACTCAACACAGAAATGCGCGCAACATAAGGAACCAAATCCTCGGTCAAAGTCGCCCCTCCATAAGCACCCGCAATAATCCCTATTAATGTAATTCCAACCTGTACTGAAGAAAGAAACACCTCAGGAGATTTAAGAAGATCTAACACAATTTGTGCGTTTTTATTTCCGTTGGAAGCGATTTTTTCCAATCTATATTTTTTAACGGAAACAAACGCAATTTCAGACAACGAAAAAAGTCCGTTAAGCAAAGTTAATATTACAAGCACGAAAATTTCCATCTATTATTTTTTTAAAACTATCCTCTGTAGATCAAATATACAATATAAACCACGTACGCCAAAATAAATAATCCTCCCTGCCATCTTTCGAGAGTATGTTTCTTCCCGATAAACATAACCATAAAAAGCATCACGGTCGCACCAATAGAGACCAACACATCCAAATTCGTTGCTGGATTGAATGGTAATTGAAGCATCGTAGAAGTAAGTCCCAAAACCCAGAAAACATTGAATATATTAGATCCAACTATGTTTCCAATCGCGATATCATTATGTTTATGAGCGGCCGCGACAACAGACGTAGCCAATTCAGGCAACGACGTACCAACAGCAACTATAGTCAAACCAATCAGAGACTCAGACATTCCTGCATGAGAAGCCAACACAATAGCATTATCAACCAAAAGATTACCACCCCAAAACAAACCGCCAATACCACCAAAAGTCATCAAAGAAGCAATCCATGTCTTATAAACCGTCACATGCTCACTTTGCCCTTCAACTTTTGCAATCCCAAAAATATAAAACATAAAAATTATGAAAATCGCAATCAAAGAAAAACCATCAGTCCTAGTGATAGCATTAAAAGAAACTTTATCGAAAAGCAGATCATTCCCCATCGTAAAAACCAAAACCACACCGAGCAACGCAAAAGGGATTTCCTTCCAAACAGTATTTTTCTTAACAACCAAAGGACAAACAAGAGCTGCTAAACCAAGTATCAATAATATGTTGGAAATGTTTGAACCTATAATATTTCCAATCGCAATATCTGAAGAACCTTTTAATGCCGAAAATATATTCACAGCCAATTCAGGAGTAGAAGTACAAAAAGCAACCACAGTAAGACCGATAACAATAGGAGAAATGCCAAATCTGCGAGCAATAGAAGAAGCGCCTCTTACAAGAAATTCAGCGCCAGCAATAAGAATCACAAATCCAACAACCAAAAGCAAAATAGATAGTAACATAGGATGGGTTTTATTATTTTTCGACATTTTACTCTCAGAGAAAAGAGAACAAAAGAAAAAAATGATTGACTCTTTTGAGTTATGAATATATATTCATAATAGTTTTAAATATTAACCCAATCAACATGCCAAATTTTGATGGAACGGGTCCTGCAGGAGAAGGCACAGGCACAGGTCGCGGATTAGGGAAATGCAAGGACAAAGGACAAAACTCACAGGCAGGATTTCGTGGTAGAAGAGGTCCGGGATTTTGCGGACAGGGATTTTTAAAAAATTCCGCAGCTTCTCTTGATGAAGAAGAAAAATTCCTGGAGAATAGGCTTGCTACAATCCGTAAAATGAAAGAAGAAAATTAATAAATGCCAAGACCAAGACTCACAAGAAGAATAGGATCAAATCCAAACGTCACTTTCTACAAACCACAGGGAGTTCCATTGAGAATGCTCGAATCGATTGAACTCACTCACGAAGAATGGGAATCCCTGAGGTTAAAACACACAGAAAACCTCAATCAAACAAACGCTGCAAAAAAAATGAGAACATCTCAAAGCACATACCAAAGGATATTATCTTCAGCACAAAAAAAACTGGGGAATGCAGTTGTAAAAGGTAACGCCATTAAAATCACCAAAGACTAGCCGCAATTCATAGTCACATCATTCCCCTGCTCCTTCCAATTCAAAATTCCACCTCCCAAATCAACAACGTTTTCAAAACCGGCATTTTTCATTATTTCAACAGCCTGAGAACTCCTCCTCCCACTTCTACAATAGACAAGATAATCCGCCTCTTTATCCAGATTTTTAATTTTTTCAGAAAAATCAGGAGAATTTATATCAATATTTTCAGCACCATCTATACAACCTGATTTAAATTCTTCAGAAGTACGAACATCCAAAACATTTAAATTTTCAGTATCGGGAACACCATACGCAGAAAAAACATTCGCCCCCAAATCGGACGAATTCGAGCAACCTGAAAAAGCCGCCAACACAAGAATCAAAAATATTCCAATTTTTAAATTTTTCATAAATATTTGATTAACCAATTTCAAATGAACGTAATCAATTGTATAATAACTTCGCAAATTTTATCAAATAACAAAAAAACTATGAAAGGTTTTAACGCAAACATTGAGAAAGACACACTTGAAAACACAAATTTCAGAAAAGTTCTATACACCGGCCAACATTGCCAATTGGTTCTCATGGCACTGAAGCCAGGAGAAGATATTGGCGCAGAAATTCATGAAGAAAACGATCAATTTTTCAGATTTGAACAAGGCAAAGGGAAAGTCGTCATAGACGAAAACGAATACGAAGTCGAAGACGGCTCGGCAATTATCGTCCCTGCAGGAGCTAAGCACAACATCATTAACGTTTCAGATACAGAAGAATTAAAACTTTATACAATTTACTCCCCTGCTCATCACAAAGACGGGATCGTAAGAGCAACAAAAGCCGAAGCGGAAGCAAATGAAGCTGATTTTGACGAAGTCACAACAGAGTAAAATTAAAAATAATTTTGCCAAACAAAGCCACTTAATTAAATAAAAATGAGTACAAACAATCACGAAGAAATTTACATAGTTAAAAATACCGTAACAAATGATAAAAACTCAGACGCATCTACACAACTTACACCAGAAAAACTTCCTACGGTTTTACAAAACATAGTTCAACGTAGTAGCGCCAATCTAAAAAGAAAACTCATCGCGGACGGACTCAGCGAAGAAGAAATTGAAAAAGGCATCGCAGAAGGAAAATACATTCAAAAATCGCGCGAAGAGTTACTCGCGCTACTAGTAGAGAGTGAATGTGGCATCGGACTTACAGGTGGAGGCGACTGCGCTGGAATCGCGGACTTCCTGTCGGCTTTGGCTTTGAATCTAGATCCGAGCCTCGTAATGCTCGGGGTCAAGAACGCAGGAGCCGGATTGGTAGTCGACCCAACAGAATTCAAGAAAGGATTAATCATCGTCGACAAACTTCTCGGCAAAGATTTCCAAGGTCAATCAAGCACACCATACGGCTCAGCAAGAGTTGACGCGATGAGAGTTAATCCGGAAAACATGATGGCAAATATCAAACCTTATAAATTCGTGTACGGCACAGGCGGCGACGACCACCTCGGCCTCCTCGCAAAAATTTCAGCAGCATTTCCTGAGAAAACAGTCGCAGGAACTTTCAAAAGTATAGACGGAGACGGATGCATCGATGACAAACCTGCACAAATGCTCGGATTCCGCACAGCTATGTTGAAATATCAGGAAGATTTCTGGGCAGAGGCTCAAAACGCAGAAACTCACAATCAAATGCATGTTGTAGAATTTTTCGGCAGAAAATCAGGTAAATTAGTGTTTGAATCTGCACGCAGATTCCCAAAAAATTTCTCCGAACTATCACATGAAGAACAAAGAAAAATAACAGAATTCCGCGACAATATAATAATCCTCGCTCCCGAACGCCCAACATCACTTCGTTCTATCGGTGAAGAAGCTCGCCGCATCAAAGACTCACAAGGAAATTGTGTCATCGCAGTCGCAGAAGGCTTCCTTCCACCTGAATTATCAGAAGAGATGAACCGCCTCGCGCAGAATGAAGAATTAAAAGGAAAATGGCAAAATGGCACAAAAAACACAACTGACTCAACAACAAACAGTTCAATAAATATCAACGAAATCCACTCTCTCGTCACCAACCAAGACCTCGCAACTCTCCTCAAGAAAAATCCACGCCTCGCGGCACTATTTGGCGAAACAGTTTGGAATTCAAAACTCGACTCGTTCGGTAACGTCGCAACGTTGGCCGGCATTCGCCATTTCATCATCACTGCGATACAGGAATTCGGTGAGATCAGCAAAGTAAATGAACTTCTCGAGAACTACACAGCACGCGGAGCGACTCCATGTGAATACGATTCAGTAATGGGTCAAAAAATCGGTGGAAAAATTGCTGAAATAATAAACACTGGAACGGTCGGAGGCCACGCAGTAGTCTATCTCGAGGACATGGACGCGATGAAAGACGAACCACTAGTTCTTCCATTAAAAGGCATTAGCAACAAAAACACGCTCAACAATGCCGCCCTATACAACGACGAGATGTTGAGAAAAAACGGAGTATTTTGGAAATAGCGGCAAACACGAATTTCCATCTACAAAAGCATCGAACTACTTCGCAATCCGCCCATCGTTTTTCATCTCCTTATACATCTTCATACTCTCTTTGATGATCTTATACGCGACTTTTTTCTTTTGGAATTTCTGAACCTTCACAGTTTTGTTTTTCTCAAGTTTTTTGTATTCTTCAAAAAAATTTTGAAGCGCAACTATAAAATGTGGAGGAAGTTGATCGATATCATCAATATGATTCACCGACATGTCATTCGCAGCCACAGCAATAATCTTATCATCAGCCTCTCCGGAGTCCAACATTTGCATCACACCGATCACCTTCGCATCCACGATCGCGAGGGGCGTGATCGCGCTCTCTGAAATCAAAACGATATCCAGAGGATCCCCGTCGTCACAAAAAGTCTGAGGAATAAACCCATAATTCTCCGGATAAAAAACGGATGAAAAAAGCACACGATCCAATCTGAGCAATCCACTTGTCTTATCCAATTCGTATTTAAGTCTCGATCCTTTTGGAATCTCAACTATACAATTCACAACTTGCGGAACATCCTCTCCGGTCGATACATCATGCCATGGGTGAGTCATATTATTTTTGATTATTATTTTTGATTAACTACTGAGAAATTTTAATCTCAAAAAGAATCGTTAGCAATAAAGACTTTTTTAAATGTATAATCCGCGAGTAGAAATTAAAAGAACTAATGGAACTCATAGCAACCTGTGCGTTCGGACTCGAGAAACTCGTCCGTGACGAACTAAGAAATATAGGACTTTGGACTACGGAAGTCGAGGACGGCAGGGTAACTTTTTCTGTAAATGGAAAAGAAGAATCCGTATCAAAAACAGATTTCCAAACAGCAATTATCAAATCCAACCTCTGCCTGCGCTGTGCAGACAGAATTCAGATCAAAATGGGCGAATTCGAAGCCATTAATTTCGATAAACTTTTTGATGAAATTGCGGCACTACCTTGGGAGAAATATATCGGCCCAAATGATCCATTTCATATTCAAGCAACAAGCAGTAAATGCATTCTTCACTCAGAGCCTGCAATACAAAGCATTGTAAAAAAAGCAGTAGTAACACACCTTCAAAAAGCCCACTCTACAGAAACCCTGCCAGAAAACTCCGAAGCTTTTTATCAGATAATAATTAAAGGAAACAAAGATAAATTTATAGTCACGATCGACACTTCAGGTGAAAGTCTTCACCGCCGTGGATATCGAACCCAGTCCAACGACGCTCCAATGAAGGAAACTTTAGCAGCAAGTATCATAAAACTTTCTGATTGGATTCAAGACTGGACACACCCAAATAATGATGCACCCACTCGCTCACTCATCGACACGTTCACAGGCTCCGGGACGATCCCGATCGAAGCCGCGTTAATAGCAAAAAATCGAGCGCCAGGTCTAAACCGATCATTCGCATTTGAAGGTTGGCCATGGATTTCAAAAGAAAAAATAACAGAAATAAAGTCCGAACTTAAAAAAGCCGAAATCAAAACCAACGCAAACAAAGAATCACAAAACCAATTCCCTCTCATCTTCGCATTCGACATCGACCCAAATACCATAGAAATCGCAAAACAAAACGCCCGCCAAGCAGGAGTCGAAGATATGATCACATTCGAATGTTCCGACTTCAACAATCTCAATTTCGCCAATTTCGAAAACGCAACCTTCGTCACAAACCCTCCATACGGCGAGCGTCTAGAAGAAGAAGTCGCAGTCACAAAAATGTACCGCCAATTCGGCGAGAAATTCCACCAAACAAAAGGCTGTTCACTCTTCTTGATAACCTCCCGCGAAGACTTCCCTCGACTCTTCGGTCGAGCCCCCACCAAAAACCGAAAACTCTTCAATGGAAATTTAAAATGTTATTTGTATTCATACTTGTGTTAAAAAATGAACTACCCATCACTACTAACGCCAAACGATACGGAATTTCTCAGAGTTGATGAACAACAGATAATTCTCCCAAAATGTCAGATAAATTTTAATAAATGGAAAGGAGTCACTATTGCGCATACTTTTGGAGGAAAACCATTAATAGATGTTGAAGGAATTCCTATGTTTGCCGAGATGGCAATTTTAAAACTTTTTGAAAAATCAGGATGGGAGACAAGGTGGATAGAAACATATGCGAGACCAAAAAGCTCACCAATTTATTTGAATGAATGGAAAGATGATGAATTCAAAAACCAGATACATGTTCCGATTGAAAATGAAAAAATCAATGAACTTCTTTCAACGATTGCTAATAATAATGAAAACTTATTTCACGGAGCTTGGGACGTACTGGGATGGTCTGGAGAAAATATTTTATTCACAGAATCAAAAAGATTAAAGAAAGATCAAATAAGAAATTCGCAAATAGACTGGCTTCGAGCGGGATTAAAAGTTGGACTAAAGCCAGAAAATTTTATGATCGTACAATGGGATTTTGTATTATCGTAGCATAACCTGAAAATGAGATAGTATAAAAAAAAGATGCGTCCTAATTGTTCAAATTTTAAACTATGATCTCACAATCAGGTATGTTCTTAGCGGATTACGCTTACTTCAGGAGCAACTGTCATGAGTAGAAGAAGTTTTTTTTTGGGAATAATACTGAAAGAAGAATCGCGATACAAAGAGCTCCAAGGATTACTAATAATGAAACCATAGAAGATATGTGTACTCCAAAAATCACGACAAGCATTTTTGCACCTATGAAAATAAGCACGAAAGAAAGAGCTTTTTGTAGATGATGGAATTTATGTAAAATATTTTCAACTAAGAAAAACAGCGCTCTCAAGCCCATAACGGCGAATATATTTGAAGTGAATACCACGAATGCATCCTGAGAAATAGCAAACGCCGCAGGGATAGAATCTACGGCAAAAATAATATCAGTAGTTTCAACAATCAAAAGAATCATAAACAAAAGAGTGAACTTTCTTTTGCCATTTTCGCGAACCAAAAAATGCCCCTCATGAGTATTCAAAGTGAAAGGCAGAAATCTTTTTGCAAGCTTGAAAACACGATTGTTTTCGAAATTAATATGTTCTTCTTTTTTTCCTGAGAAAAGCTTGAACCCGGTATAAACAAGGATACATCCAAAAATATAAAGAACCCAAGAAAATTGATGAATAATAGCGGACCCAACTCCGATAAAAACGCCTCTAAAAATTACCGCTCCAAGTATTCCCCAAAACAAAACTCTATGCTGATACTTTTGCGGAATTTTGAAAGAAGAA
>DAONBD010000017.1:0-9163 GCA_035401345.1 Candidatus Altimarinota bacterium | reverse complement strand
TCCTTATTCTTTTAAGCGTAGCGGGAAACCTCCTTATAAAAAGATAAAAAATGTATGTCGGACAACTACTGTTTTTCTGAAGATTTTCAAGGAAAATTTCAGAAAAAATTTGGGAAAAGTTAAGAAATATTTAAGAGCTGTGGGGTATTGTAGATCATATTTTTTAAAAAATGAAATATGAATGACTTTTATGGGGGAGGAAGGAGGGCTTTGGTTACGGTTTCGGGTAGCGAAGGAAAGTATCTCAAACAGGTTGAGCGGGAGCTCAAACTTCGCAATTACAGTACGAAGTCAATTTCCGCTTATCTGGTGAATTTAAGGGCATATTTCGAATATCTTCACATTGAGAGAAGAAGGCCGGACTTGGACGCAATAAAAGATTTTCTGATTCAAATGCATGAAAAGAAATATGCTCCTCAGAGCGTAAACTTGGCGTTGAATTCGATTAAATTTTTTTATCGGAATATTTTGGGAGATCCGTTCAAGATAGATATAAAGTGTGCAAAAAAATCGTTGAAATTGCCTGTGGTTTTGAGTAGGGCGAAGATTTTGGAGATGATCGAAGTTACGAAAAATGTGAAGCACAAACTCCTATTGTCCATCGCTTATGGAGCCGGACTTCGTGTGAGCGAAGTTGTGAAACTCAAGGTTGAAGATGTGGATTTCGCTTCGGGGATTATGCGAATATCTGAATCGAAGGGAAGAAAGAGCCGACTGACTGTTTTGCCGGAAAGAATCAGAGGGGATCTTTTGATATATTTGAAAGATAGAAATGATGGGGGAATTGCCGGTGAATTTGTTTTCCCGAGCAATTGGGGAGGAAGGTTGTCGACCAGATCTTGTCAGAAGATTTTTGAAAGTTCGCTTAAGAAAATTCCGGGAGGTGAGCTTTTGTTAAAAAAAGGGGCGAGTTTTCATTCACTCAGGCATAGTTTTGCGACGCATTTACTCGAGAATGGGACTGACATCAGGGTTGTGCAAAAACTTCTCGGGCACGCGAGCATCAAGACGACCGAAATTTATACGCATGTTTCGGAAGATGTGATCGGAAGGGTAAAAAGTCCGTTTTAACGATTGACTCTTGCGGCCCAGTTGAAAGGGAAAAAGTATTTGTGCCAAAGACTATCTGAGGAGTTGTATTCGTTGTCGAATGAAAAATAATCGATAAGAGTTTCTCTGACTCTGGTCAGTTCTTTTAGGCGTTTTTTGTTTTTCGGATCGTTGATTGTTAATTCTAAAAGTTCGAGAGCGCGGATGAACGCTTTGTCACTGAATTCTTTGTTTTTTTCACGCCAAGACATGGTGCGTTCGATTTCGCTTCCGACATTTGCCAGCTGTTCAATGAGCGAAAGTTCGAACCATCGTCCGTTCGCCAGATTTTGGTGTTGATATGTTTTGTTTTGAGTCATCTTTTCACGAGTTCGTTAACTATTTTTATGATTTGTTCCTGAATTTTTGGATCATCTACACTACGAGTGCGATTGTTTTGAGATGGGCGTAGATTTATCATTGAATCAAATTCAATCCAATTTTCATCTTGAATTTCCGGATATAGATTTATTCCCCAAAGATCTTTTTGCTGAGATCCGTTTTCAAGGAGAAAAGCTTCTTCATCTGCGTGCAGATCCGCGTCGACTACCATTATTTTTTTTTCTATATCAACCACGGCTTTTACCAAATTTCCAAACATTTTTTTGGACATTTCGGCTAATTCCGGAATTGTGATTTTTTGAGTGACTAGTTGCATGTGTGAAGTATAGTTAATTCGTACTGATCGGGTCAATATCGATTTTTACTTCGTCTAAAACTTTTGGGGCTGAATTTTGTGCGAAGTTTTTGAGGAGGGATTGGATGGCTTCGGAGGTTTTGGATTTGATTAGTATGCGATAGCGATATTTGCCGTGGAGCTTCATGACAAATGCTGGGTAGCAGGTGAGTTCAGTGATCTGGGATTTCAAATCGGTCGCTTGGTGATTCGAAGTCAATTCGCGATTTAAACCTGTTTCCTGATTTACAGTTGTTTGTTGGCTTAAAATGATTGGATTGTTCAAGAAATTTTTGAGCTTTAGCTCGAGTTCTTCGGCTTTGAGTTTTGCTTTGTTGAAGTTTTTATTTTCAATGCTAAGTACTGCGAGGTTGCTGAATGGGGGATAGTTCAGGATGCCACGCTGGCTTTTTTCGGATTGATAAAAAGCGTTGTAGTCGTGGGTGGTTGCGGCTTGCAATGCGAAGTGGTCGGGGGAATAAGTTTGAATTATAACTTGGCCTTTTTCATTACTGCGTCCGGCGCGTCCGGCGACTTGTGTTAGGAGTTGAAAGTTTCGTTCCGATGTGCGGAAATCCGGCATATTGAGTCCGATGTCGGCGAGTACGACTCCGACCAAGCCTACATTTGGAATATGGAGTCCTTTGGCAATCATTTGTGTGCCGATCAAGATGTCCGCTTCATGTTTTTTAAATGAACTATAAATTTGTTCAAAGCTGTCTTTGTGCGAAGTGGTATCCTTGTCTGCTCGCAGTATTCTAGCGTTTTTGAACAATTTTTTTGTTTCTTCTTCAATGCGTTCCGTGCCGATGCCTAGGAAACGAATATTCAGTCCTGCACAGACCGGGCAGTTGATCGGGATTTTTCCGATTTTCCCGCAGTGGTGGCAGATGACGACCGGATGTCCCATTGTGCGCGCGTGGTATGTCATCGGGATGTCGCATTCGGAGCAAGTTAGCTTGTATCCGCAGTCGCGACAAACGATCGAGCTTGCCGATCCGCGTCGATTGAGGAATAGGATCACTTGTTTGTTTTGTGCGAGTGTTCTCTCAATAGCGTCGTTGAGGTCATCGGAAAAAATCGATTTGTTGCCTTTCTTAAATTCTTCGCGCATGTCGATGATCGAGATGTCCGGTAGCTGGGAAGCTCCGATGCGTTCGCGCAGTGTGAGGGTCGAGTCGCGGTATTTGTATGCGGTTTCGATGCTTGGGGTTGCGGAACCGAGGACTATGGGAAGAATGCGTGGACCCATTTCTGTGTTTTCTTGTGATCGGCGTTTTTCTTCTAGGTCTTGGATTTTTTCCGCGATGGTGTGTGCGTGGTATCTTGGTGCTTGGTCTTGTTTGTATGATAGTTCGTGTTCTTCATCGATGATTATGATCCCGAGATTTGTGAAAGGGGAGAATATCGATGATCTCGAGCCTATTACCAGGTTTTTTTTGTTTGATTTTATGTCTTTCCACATTTTGAATTTTTCGCCTTCGGAGAGACGACTGTGAATGACTGCCGCTTTGAATTGAATGCGTGATTCAAAGTATTCGACTGTTTGGGGTGTGAGCGAAATTTCGGGAACCAGAATGAGGACTTGCTTTCCTTTTTCCAGGAAATACCTGGCGAGATGTGCGTATATTTCCGTTTTTCCGGAGCCTGTTATTCCATGAATTAAAAATTTGTTCAACCGGGTGGTTTTGGTGTTGTTTTCGGTTAAGTCTTTGTTCGTGTTTTTTAGATCATTTCCCAGGTTATTTACTTGGGATGCTTCTTTGCTGTTCGAGACTGCTTTTGTACTATTTTTTTGCTCAGCTGAATTTTTGGTCGTATTCTCCGAATTTTCGATTCCGGCGATGATTTTGTCGAAGACCTTTTGTTGGTCGTCGGAAAGAGTTTTGAATTCTTTTTTTGTCGGGATTTTTTCTCCTTTTGCAGTGAGACGTTTGTTGAGACGCATTTCTTTCCCTTTGAAAATTTTTGCCGGGATGAAGAGTTTCAAGACTTTGAAAAGAGGGGTGAAATAATATTCGGAAATAAATTTTATAAGTTCGATTTGAGACGATGTGAGCAGAGGTTCTTCGCCGATAATCCCGGAAATTTCAACTGTTTTGAAAGGTGGTTCTTTGTCATTAATTTCCCAAATCAAACCTGTTTTCTTGGCTTTTCTTAAAGGGATTTCCACGAGCATTCCTGTGCGCAAATTTGGCAAAAGAGAGTCTGGGATTTTATAAGTCAGAAAATCTCTCTCACCGATTTTTTGCTGAAATGCGACTACTGCGTACATAGAGTTCGTGCGTAAAATTAGAAAAGCGTGGACTTACTCTATCACAATTGACTTAAAAATTTAAGTTTACTACGACTTTACTTTTTTTCTATGATTTCTATTCCAGCTGCTCTCATCAATTCTGCAATTTCTTGCAGAGTCTTGCCTGCGGAAAAAGCATCGTCAGCGATAGTGTGAGCTACTTCTTCTGCGATTTCATCTACAGCGACTCTGATGAGTAGCCGAGAGTTATCTGTTTCACCTACATCTGATTTGTCTGTCAGTCTGTAGATTCCGCCATCGGCCGTTATGCTCATTACGTCAATTTCATGACCTGGTGCTTCTGCCATATTTTTAATTGTTATGAATTATATGTTTTTTCTCCAATACATAATACAACATTGGAGTCATTACTAATGTGAAAATTGTCGATACCGAAAGTCCTACCGCTAATGTGACTCCTATCCCTCTCCAGAATTCGTCCGCCATAGCTACTGGTATTGCGCCGATAACTGTTGTAATAGTCGTGAGGAGTATTGGTCTCACTCTTGACTGAGACGCATTTATTATTGCTTCTTTTAATTCCATTTTTGATTCTGTGCGATTCGAATTAATTCTGTCTATCATTATTATCGCATTATTAACTACGATTCCGGCTAGCGCCACTATGCCTATAAATGCTGAAAACGATAAATTTAATCCGAATATCATTAACCCCGGCAAAACTCCTATCAAGCTCAATGGTACAGTTATTAACACTATAATTGTTTGTCGTATTGAATTAAATTCAATGATTAAATTCATCATAATGAGTATAACCGCTATCACCATAGCCAATCCCAGTTCACTAAAAGATCCTGTAATACTTTCGAAATCTCCTCCGTAGTTTATTTGATAACCTTTTGGTAATTGATATTCTTTTAATTTTTCTTGTATTTTTGTCGTTACTTCCACAGAGGTGACGTCGTTCGTGATGTCGGAATAAACTTGTGCGAAGCGGGTTTGCTCTCTATGTTCTATCGATGAAAGGCTTTCGACGAACTCATATTTCCCCAAATCTTTTAGTGTGACCATGTATCCTTTTGGACTTGGTATTTGAAAATTTTCGATGTCGGTAAGAGTTGGTTTTTCTATATCGTATTTTAATTTTATATCTGTATCTTTGCCGTTCAATGTGATTTCTGTGGCTGTTTCTCCCTGAACTATTGCGCGGATCGTGCTTGCAACTGACGCCTCGACGAGCCCGTGGAATGTTAATTTACTTTTGTCCAATTTAAATACGAATTCGTTCAAACCTTGTTCGAGATTGTTTCTGACGTTCCTTGTTCCTTCCACGTTTTTTATTATTTCTTCTACGTCGCTTGCGATGGCTTTTAATGTTGGGATGTCCGATCCTTCAATGTTTATTACTACCGGCGCGTCGCTTGGCGGACCTTGTTGCAAGTCTTCCACCGTGACTTTTCCCTCAGTTATAGATTCTTTGATTTTTGTGCGGAATTCGTCTGATATTTCATAACTTGTTCGTTTACGATTTTCTTTTTCTACGAGGTTCACCGTTAGGTTTGCTATGTTTGAATTTGTGCTACTCATACCACTACTTGCTCCGGATAATCCGGCTGATTGATTTGAGCCTATAATTGAAACGAAATTTTTCAATTCCGGAATTTCTTTTGCGAGGTCTTCAACTTTTTTTGTGAGACGTGTTGTTTCTTCGATTGCCGTGCCTTTTGGTGTTTCAATGCTGACTATGAAGTAATCTATGTCTACACGTGGAAACATTTCTGTCTTGAGAAATCCTGTCGCTGGAAGAGAAACTGCTCCGATTAATAAAATGCTTACGAAAGCAATAAATAGTCTTCTGTTTAATTTCGATTCTATTAATTTAACAACTCGATTTTCTTGGCGCTTTTTGATGTGATCTATTATCGGATCCAAAATGCTTTTGAAGCTTTTATTTCTAAATTTTTCTTCGTTTATATATCGTGTCGCAAGAGCCGGGATCAGTGTAATCGCTACGAAAAGCGATGCGATGAGCGTGACGGTTAATGTTATTGGAAGTGTTTTTATAAATTCTCCAATTATTCCGCTTACGATTAACATTGGCAGGAATGCGAATATCGTTGTTGAACTCGATGAGACGATAGCCCATTTGAATGTTTCGATTGCGAGCATCGCGGAGTCTTTGCTGGAATACCCCCTGGACATGTTCGTGTGAAACGCTTCCATCATTACGATCGAATTATCTACCAACATTCCTATTGATATTACCAGTGCGAACATTGTCAGGCTGTTTAATGTTTCGCCAAGCATTAAAAGTATCGGGAATGCGATAAGTATTGAAATTGGGATTGATAAACTTGAAAGAATTCCTTCTTTTAAGCCTAGGGCCAGGAACATTAAAACTATAATCAAAATGAATGTCTGAACTCCACTGCCGAGCAGATTATTCAAATCGTCTCGTGTGTATTTTGCGTTGTCGCTGGCTATTACCACTTCGACGTCTTCGGGGATTACTCCGTTTTGTTTCAGTTCTTCTATTTTTGCGTTTGATTCATCTGCCACTTCCAGGATATTTCCACCTGTTTTCTTATATATTGCCAATGATATCGCGTTCTTTGTATCGTTTTTGTCTCCGATTCTAGATAGGGTGGACGGTTTTTCGTTTTTGAATTCTACGTCTGCAATGTCTCCTAAAAGAATACCGTTTTTTATGATTATTTTTTGAATGTCTTCTGTGTTTTGAATTCGTCCTTCAAAACGTATGGAGTAGTTGATTTCATCTATTTCGATTGTTCCGGCGGGGATTGTGAGATTGTTGTATTTGATTGCGGACGAAATGTCGGTAATTGATAGGTTTGCGGATTCCAATTTCTTGTGATCCAATGTCACGATAATGTTGTTTTCTATTTCTCCGTTTATATTGATTTTTAATACTCCCGGGACGCTTTGAATTTCATCTTTTACGTCTCTTGCAATTTCATTTAATTCTACCGTGGAAATATCCGAAACAAGTGAAAACGTTATGATAGGGAAGTCGGTTAAAGCTATTTCAATGACTTCCGGGCCTATCGTGTTGTCCGGAAGACTCGAAGAGACTTTGTCGCTCGCTTCTTGTAATTTGTTTAATCCGTCACTCAGCTCTACAGATGTATTGAATTGGACCGTTACTACCGAAACTCCGAATCCGGATGTCGAATTCAATTCCTCTATATCTGTGAGGTTTGCCACCTCTTTTTCTATTGGTTTTGTTAATAATTCTTCTGTGTCCGAAGGAGTTGCCCCTGGTAAAACTGTATAAATAACTCCAATCGGGACTTTTACTTCGGGCATTGATTCTTTTGGAATCGTCATGATCGAATAAAGACCTGTAACCAAAAGTCCTATTATTGTGATTCCGGCAACAACTTTTTTTCTGACAAAATAAGTCCACGGACTTGTTTGTGCTTTCTCTATTTTTTTCTGCTCTATGTTATTTTCCATATTATTGTCCGTTCTTATTGTCGTGGTACTTTGTAGGCAACTTTATCGCCGTCTTTCAAGAATGTTGATGTGGATGCCGCGATAATTTCTCCTTCTGATAATCCTTCTGTTATCTCAATGAAAGATCCGATTATTTTTCCTCTTTTGATTTGTCTTTTTTCGACAGTTCTATCTGTTGAAATGACTTTGACGAAATATTCATCATTTTCTATTGAAACCGTTTTTAGCGGAATAAATATTTTTTGGGTTTGTGGTGTGAATTTGATTTCCGCGAATTGTCCTGAAATCAAACCTGTTGTTGATGAAAGTTTTATTTTGACTGTAATTTTTTTGTTGTATGCGGATAGGGCAGGGCTGATTTCCGTAATGCTTCCTGTTGTTGTGATTTCATTTGTTGAAACCATTACGCTGTCTCCTGTTTTTATTAATGCTAATTCGTCTTCATTGATCGATGTTGTTATCTCCATTGAATCCAGGTCTTGTACTATCGCGACGACTTGTCCCGGTCCGGTCAGGTTATTTAGGGTCGTATCTATGGACGTGATTGTGCCTGAGATAGGAGATTTAACATTCAAAGCTTCCTTCTGAAGTTTGGCCAGTTCCGCACCGTTTTTTGCTTGGAGGAGGCCTGATTCGGTTTGTATGAATTGCAGTGAGTATTGGTTCTGTACGCTTTCTACGGCTAGGATCGCTCCTTCCAATTGTCGTCTCGCGACGTCTATACTCAAGTCTGTTTGGTCTGTTTGGATATCTCTGCTGATTTCAGCCTGATCTTGTTGAGATTTTAATTGTTTGTATTTCGCCAATGTTTCCTGATAAGCAGCGCTGGATTTTCCTTCAGGTATTTCTTCCATTGCATCTAGGGCGTCTTTCAAGTCGTCTATGGTATCATCCAAATAATCCTCTTGCTCTTCATATAAATCATCCGAATTCTCACGTGTTTTCAATGCAGTTTCGAATGATTCTTTTGCTGTGTAGTAATTTAACAATGTAGATCTGATGCTTGTTTGAGCGCTTTGGTCCAATTTGATTAATGAATCGTTGATTTTATCCAAACTCTCTAGGGCTGTTTCATAATTCAATCTTGTAACTTCAGATGAGAGGCTGTTTCCGAGAGTGATAAGTGTCTGGCCTTTGCGCACTTTTTCGCCGAGTTTGACTGATATTTTTGTAACTTTTCCACTTGTTTCCGGCATAACTATCGCTTGTGTGGCAGATTTAATTTCTCCATTTTTGGAGAAATTAATGTCGTTTTTTTGTCCGACCGTGAAAATTTCAATCTCTTTTGCCGGTGTTTCTGTTTGTTGCACTGTTTCTTCTTTTGCGAACGGGTTTGAGCAGCCGGAAATAACGATCATACTAATTACGGTTACGGCGCTCATTACTGTGAACTTGTTTTTTTCAAATATTTTCATTGATTGGTGTATTAGATAAATCGTTGGTAAGAATAAAGGAGGTTAATATACATCTTTTGGTAAAATAGTCAACTTCATTCATTTTCATTCGTGATTTGTTGTATGCGCTTTGCTTACTGCATTTGTCGTACTTACTTGGGATAGTTGGTGCTATGTATATTTCTATTATAGTCTATTACTGTATCTACTATTATCATTACGATTACTATTACTATTACTATTACTATTACTATTACTATTACTATTACT
>DAONBD010000016.1:0-9576 GCA_035401345.1 Candidatus Altimarinota bacterium | reverse complement strand
AGAACATAAGAATTCGAAAAAGCTCCAAAAGTATAAGCGACCATGCTGGCCAAAACGATCCTAGGAGTCATCCCAAGAACCGAATTATAAGCGTCCTGATTATTCCAACTTTCAGAAGCCGGCAAAGCGCCAACAGCACTAAAAACGAGCACCATTACAATATTCATCAAAAATCCCATCCAAATAATTCTTCTCGTCCTGCCATACCCATACACCTCGGTCAAAATATCTCCGAATATATAACTCAACGGGAAAAGCAGAGTCCCTCCATCAAAATCAAACATACCAAAATCCACAATCTTCGTAGACGCAACATTGGAAATAAGAAGAATCGAAACAAAAATCATTGCAATCGGCTCGAGAAAACGAAAGTTTTTCATAAAATTTAGGTTAAGTTTAGTAGATAGCGTGGAAACTTAATAAAGCACGCGAGAGGATTATAAAAGATTTAAACAATTAACGCCAATCGATATCTCGCTTGAGTACCTTGCAAGAAACAACAATCGCGATATAAAATAAGCCCCACGATTAACAAAGTTTTATGTACATAGGACTCACAGGCTACATGGGTACAGGCAAAGGCGAGATTGCACGTATCCTGCAAGAAAGAGGATACAAATACATTTCGCTTTCGGATATGGTTCGCGAGGAAGCGACCAAGCGTGGCGTCGAGCACACTCGTGAAAATCTTCAAGATGTTGGCAACGATCTGCGCAAAAATTATGGCCCAGGAATCTTGGGACAAAGAGTCCGTGAAAAAATCGAAGCGGAGGAAGGTGCGATATATGGAGCAGGCAACTGGATCATCGACGGAATTCGTCATCCAAAAGAATTGGTTGAGGTGAAACAAATTCCAAAAAGCCAAGTGTTATCGTTGACTGCGAGTTTGGATACTATAGTTGAACGTGTACAGAAGCGTGGACGAATCGGCGAAGAAAAAGCAACAAAAGAGGAGGTGTTCGAAAGATTAAAACGTGAGAGTGGCGTCGGCGAAGAAAGTTCAGGCCAACAGGTCCAAAAATGTCTCGAAGCTGCAGATTTTTTAATAATCAATGAAGGAACTTTGGAAGAGCTCACAAAAAAACTCGACCATTTTATTAATCTTTATAATGGCACTGATCGCCCAACATTTGACGAGATTTTTATGGAGATTGCATACACGTGGGGCAAGCGCGCCACATGCCTCCGTAGACGAGTAGGTGCCGTAATCGCAAAAGACAAGCAACAGTTAACTACAGGCTACAACGGCGCGCCTCGTGGCATCCCCCACTGCGCAGAAGTCGGTGGCTGTCTTCGCGAAAAATTAGGAATTCCGTCCGGCAAAAATGCAGAACTCTGCCGTGGTACTCACGCCGAACAAAACGCGATCACTCAAGCCGCAAAATTCGGCATCGACATAGAAGGCGGGACTTTATATTGCAACACATTTCCATGCGTGATTTGCACCAAAATGATTCTGAACTCCGGCATCACTCGCGTCGTCTACGACTCCGACTATGATGACCCGTTGTCAAAAGAAATCCTCGGCCAACAAAACATCATCGAAATGAGCAGGTACGAGGGGAAAAAATTCCACTATTAAAACCTAGCCCGAGATACGTTTTCCCTCAGGTTCAAATTCCCTAGCCCGGGATAGATTTACTTCTTCGGATTTTTCGGTTCAATCCCACTCAAAACTTTGCAAGTTTCAAAATCATCAACAACATACGCCCTCAAAGGAGGGAATCCATTGAAATAAATCGCGCTGTAAGTCGTGGTGTAAGCACCTGTCGATAATATGAAAACCTTATCGCCATCTTTAATATCCGCAGGCAGTTTATATTTATTGTTTTCGTACAAAATATCCGCACTGTCGCAAGTCGGACCGGCCAATACTACATCTTTTCCTCCCTCATTAGTATCATGTCCATCTACATAAATAGGATATTTAATAGACTCATCTATAGTTTCAATTAACCCGCCAAACTTACCAACATCCACATAAACCCAATCGAATTGATTTGAAACTGATTTCTTGGAAACCATCACAACCTCAGTAACTATAACTCCAGAATTTCCGGCCATACTGCGACCAGGCTCAATAATAATCTCAGGCAAATCATCTCCAAAATCCTCATGCAAATACCTGGTAATTTCAGCAGCATAGGTTTCAAGATCTTGTGTCGGCTGAATATACTGAGTTGGGAACCCACCTCCAAGATTGATAAGTTTTAATTCTACTTCTTCTTCTTTTGCCGCATCAAAAAGATATTTACACTGTGCAATTGCCGTATCCCATTGTCCAATTTCACGCTGTTGAGAACCTACGTGGAATGACAATCCGTAAGGAACCAATCCCAATTTTTTGGCCTCCATAATTAAATGGAACACCATATCTGGATTCGCACCAAATTTCCTACTCAAAGGCCAATCCGCATTACCTCCCTCAGTCAAAATTCTGAAGAAAACTTTTGAACCAGGCGCATGTTTTGCAAGCTTGTGAACATCAGTCCTCGAATCTGTTGCAAATAAACGAACGCCTTTTTTATATGCATAGGCAATATCCTCTTCTTTTTTAATAGTATTTCCGTAACTCATACGGTCAGGAGAAACACCTAGTCTAAACAACTGATTCATTTCATAGATCGTCGCCACGTCAAAACATGATCCCTTTTTGTGAAGCATTTTTATAACTTCGTCTTCAGGATTTGCTTTAATAGCATAATAAACTTTCGCATAAGGGAGATTTCTAACCAAATCATCATAATTTTTTTCAACTCGCTTCAAACTTATCATCAAAAACGGAGTCTGTTTCCCTTTCATAAACTTTCGCACACCAGTAAGTTCTTTTTGAGATACAAACTCAAAGATATTGTCATGATCGTTCATTCCTTTTTGGTTAAAAATTATATATCAGGAATAATCAAGAAAAGAGTTTAGTACCATTTCCCAGAATGTAAACACAATTTATTGTGAAAATTTCAAAAATGTTGCGATATAAAAAAGCTACAACTAATTTTAAAGTCATTTACACAAGACTATATCCGCACAAAAACGAATTAATTCGCCTTTCCATCATACGCACCAGTCTCAGTATTCACTCTGATCGTCTCACCTTCTTCGATAAATAAAGGCACTTTCACGACCGCACCAGTCTCAATAGTCGCTTCTTTTGAACCACCAGACGCAGTATCTCCACGAACTCCCGGAGGAGTTGAAATAACTTTGAAAGCCATTTTTGGCGGAAGCTGGATAGAAACTGGATTCCCATCGATATACATAGCGTAAACTTCCGTACCATCAATTAAATACTTGGTAGCATCGCCAAGAAAATCTTTATCAAGCGAAAACTGCTCATAATCATCATTTCCCATAAACACATAATTCGTTCCATCATTATAAAGATACTGACATCTTTTATTTTCAACTTCAGCCAACTCAACAGCCTCACCAGATCTGAAAGTATTCTCAACAACCTGCCCTGTTCTCAAATTTCTTAACTTTGCTCTAGTAAAAGCGGATCCCTTTCCAGGATTTACGAATTGAGCCATTAATACTAACCAAGTATGCCCATTCCAAACGATCGACATATTTGTTCTGATATCTGTTGTTGTTGTCATTTTTTTAAATTTAAATTTTAATTATTTATAAAGCATTTTTTCTATCGGAAACAACATCACGTCCTCTATCTTCTCTTTCCCAATTAAAACCTTCAAAAGTCTGTCAGCTCCCAAAGCATTACCGCCACAACCTTTTCCGCATTGAAGACGCAGGGATTCTAGACTAGTCAAAAATTCCTCGTCAACAGGAAATGTCGTTCTCCCCTGCTCTGCTCGCATTTTATTCTGCTCTTCAAACCTTTTTCTTTGCTCCACTGGATCTGTTAATTCAGAGAATCCATTACAAAGTTCATTTCCATTTATATAAAGCTCAAATCTTTCGGCCCAAAACGGATCTCGCTCACATTTCTTCGCAAGTGCCGCCTGACTCGCAGGATAATTATAAACAAACACAGGCTTCTCGAACCCAAGCTTCGGCTCGATATGATTCAAAAAAATCTTATACATCACATCGTCCCAAGTCTCACATGCATTCGTATCATAAAAATTTTCACCGGACAGACCTCCTAGCTTCGCAATACCAGCCTCTTTTGCAGCTTTTTTTAACTGCTCAACTCCCCTATTCTCATTCAAATTAATTCCGCAATATTCAATAAAAAGATCATTTAAGCTCTTACGATCCCAACTTATATCACGGGATAGATTTTTTGAACCTGGAAAATTTTCTAGCCCGGACTGCCCAGCCATCCATTTCACAAACTTTTCAGTCTCATCCATCATTTCCTCATATCCAACATCCATCCTATACCACTCAAGCATAGTAAATTCTGTATTGTGTCTTCCGCCACCAGCCTCCCCATTTCTAAAAACACGTGCCAAAGTATAAATATTACCAAATCCAGAACCGAGTAATTTTTTCATCTGAAACTCAGGCGAAGTCACTAAATACATAGGAATGCGCTCACCTTTTCCCCCATACATTCCGTCAAAAACAGTTTCGAAATGATGCATCGCAGGCTCAGGGTCAACAGCCGGAGTCATGCAAGGAACTTCCACCTCTAAAAACCCGCGCCCATCAAAAAATTCGCGAATTTTACGAAAATATAAACTCTTTACTTGAGCCAATTCTCTATCATATACGCGTCCACTATTAGAAGACCGATCACCACCCATATTAAAAATTAAATAATAACCAAACTAAAAGCCATCACAGCCATCCCTCCGACAAGTCCGTACACAGCCAAATGATGCTCTCCATACTCTCTAGCCGCCGGCAATAATTGATCAAGAGAAATAAAAACCATTATTCCGGCAACCGCAGCCAGCACAGATCCAAAAACAGCCTGACTGAAAAAAGTCGTCAAAAGCAAATATCCGACAAAAGCTCCAATCGGCTCAGACAATCCGGACAAAGCGGAATAAAAAAACGCCTTCTTTCTACTTCCAGTCGCATAATAAATCGGAACGGAAATAGAAATTCCTTCCGGAATATTGTGAATCGCGATTGCGATAGCAACAGCAATTCCAACTTTTATATCTTGTAAAGAAATCAAAAAAGTCGAAAGTCCCTCCGGGAAATTATGCAAAGCGATAATAAGTGCGGTAAAAACACCAAGTCTGAATAATTTACGAACTTTTTTAGCCGCTTCTTTGTCTTTTAAATCTTCAACCTTATGAACTTCATGAGGATTTTCAAAAGAAGGCAAAAATCTGTCTATCAAAGCCGTAATCAAAATCCCTCCAAAAAAAGCTCCAACCGCAGTCAGTTCACAAAGCCATCCTGGAATTTCAGTATTTATGCACGCAAGAGCTTGAGGGAAAATTTCAACAAAAGAAACATAAATCATAACTCCAGCAGAAAATCCGAAAGCTATAGATAAAAGTTTTGTATTAGTAGTTCTGGTAAAAAAAACTATAGCACCACCAATACCAGTCGAAAGCCCCGCCAAAGCGGTCAAAGCAAAAGCATAAAATATATAATTAAAATCCATGTTAATAATAAAAAATTCAGTCGGCGGGGATTTTACACAAAAAACAGATACAAAGAAAGCCCGTAATGCGCGATCCGGGCTCTCTCTAAAAGTCCTAAAAAAGACTAGAAGCGATCTCTTCTTGGTCTCTCTTCCATAGGACGAGCTTCATTAACTACCAATTTGCGACCGTCAACTTCTTGACCGTTGAACATTTCGATAGCTTTTGCTGCACCTTCATCGTCAGCCATTTCTACGAACCCGAAGCCTTTTGAACGGCCTGAAGCTCTGTCAGTGATGATAGTTGCTGATTCAACGACTCCAGCCTGCTCGAAAGTAGCTTGGAGAGCATCAGCTTTTGTGCCGTAGGATAGATTTCCTACATACAATTTCTTTGCCATGATAACTTTTTGTAAATAATTTACGTAAGGACTCCTACTTCAGCTTACCTTACAAAGAGCTCATAGCGCGCAAACTTGAAACTCACTGCCTAGGGGAACTTTTCGAGAGAAAACTTACGCAAAGATTTTGGCTTAAAAAAGAGAAAAAGTCAAGCAAAAACATGTTTGATAGACAAAAACAACAAACGCAAGAGGTTTGACTTTTAATAATAATTATTGTATAATAAAGCCATAACAAAATAAAAACAACAAATGGGAAGCCTTATATCATCACTTTTAAAGACTTTAGTTTTCATAGTTGTATTTCTACTAAAAATGTCTGTAAAAGGAATCGGCATCCTAATAGATATATTAAAAATTAAAATAAAAAAATGGAAACTTTGTTCAGCCCAGAAATATATAAATGGTTAGTACTCCCTCTTTCAATTTTTTTAGCTAGAGCAATAGATGAAACTATCGGTACTTTGAGAATAATGTTTCTCTCAAAAGGTAATAAAACGATGGCGCCAATAATGGGATTTTTTGAAGTATTGATATGGATCGTAATTATAGGTCAAATAATGCAAAACTTAGATAACGCATTGTGTTATGTAGCGTATGCAGGAGGATTTGCAGTTGGAAACCTTGTCGGAATGATTATTGAAAAGAAACTGGCGATGGGAACAATGATGATTAATGTTATTACAAGAAAAAATACAACAAACCTCCAAAAGTCATTAAAAGCAAACAACTACGGGTTCACCCGTATAGGCGGTAAAGATATAGACGGATTTGAGAACATGTTATTCATAGTGGTAAAACGCAAAGAGTTAGATAATGTAATCAGAATCATTAACGAATTTAATCCTCACGCGTTCTTTTCAGTGAATGAAATAAGCAAAGTAAACGAAGGAAATTATCCTCTCAAAACAGAGTGTCGCAATGCAAAATTCAATTTAAGCATATTCAAAAGAATACTGCTCCCTCAAAGATTTCGAATACAAGAAAACAAAATAGGTGAAACAGCATAAACTGCTTCAGTAAGCCACACTGGTTGAATTTGTCGGACAAAGTTCGAAACTATTTCGAGCAAAATCCAAATGATTAAAAATCATAATACATACCCGCAGTAGCAAACTACTTTTCCAAATCCTCTTTGGAAAGTTTTTTAGTACAGAAGAACCAGTCATAACAATGAATATCTTTTTGATTATCCATTCGTTCCTTGGCCACTCCGCAAGAACCCGCGGTTGGCACAATCACATCGTCGCCCGGTCTCCAATCAGCTGGCGTAGCAATAGAAAATTTATCAGCTGTCTGCATAGCAATTAAGGCGCGATACAATTCGTCAAAATTTCTACCTAAACTTAAAGGATAATAAATTATTGCTCTGATTATTGCTTTGGGGTCAATAAAGAAAACGGCGCGAACAGCTTTGGTATTGCTTTCTCCAGGCTGGATCATCCCGTATTTTTTGGCCACTTCCATAGTAATATCTTCAATCAAAGGAAATCTAACCTCCACATCTTTCATTCCTTTATATTCAATTTTTTCTTTGATAGTACGAAGCCATGCAATATGACTGTAAAGACCATCAACTGACAAACCAACTAATTTACAATTAGCAGCATTAAATTTTTCTTCCAAACTAGCGAAAGTCATAAACTCCGAAGTGCAGACCGGAGTAAAATCTGCCGGGTGACTAAAAAGAATTACCCAACCACCTTCATATTGTTTCGGAAAATCTATTTCGCCTTGTGTTGTCACTGCTTTGAAAGCTGGTGCCTTATCTCCGATTCTTGGCATCGGCACAATTACATTGTTTTGATTTGTTTCTTCCATCATATTGTTTTGTTATATTAATAAAATTATTTATCCAATCCTTTTCTTAACATCAAATATATTCGACCATGATCTCGAGAAATTGACAGAGTTGAATCGTAACCACCATCTTGCCATTTCATCGTTCCGGTTTTTTCGTCGTAGCTATATTCGGTTTTTTCTTGGAATTGATTTTTGTATTTCGTTTCAAGCACCAAAAACTCATCCACATCGTCCTTACCGTCATTGTCTTTATCTCCGCTGTCGATGACTGTAAAATATTTTGTGTATTCCGTCTGCCCACCTGATTGATTTAGCAATCCGTAAGATTTTTCATGTTCAACCAAACCCTCGTTTGCTTCAATTATTTTTGGAAAATCCATATAATACTCATTTAGACTTTCATCGGCATAATCTGGCAAATGCACTTGAATATAGCCGTTATTACCCGACTCATAATGAGCTGCCGAGACCTTGTATTCCCCTATTTTTCCCTTAACCATATTTTCATTTTCATACTCATCGGTAATCGGGCTTTCAAACAACTTTTTGTAATAGTTTAAAAATTCTTCCTTACTGGCATTTGTCTCAAGAACTACATTGAAATAAGCGAATTTAGTTTCATTAAACTCGGATATATTTTTTGGATCGGTGTTGACAAAAATTTTACTGGAACTGATTTTATCCATTTTATATAGTGGCACTTTATCAATCGGAAATCCGTCCAGTAAAAAGTTAGGTTCTTTTTCGTCCCTCTGTAAAACGGTCGGATTGTTAGCCGTCGCTTTCGAATTGTCGGTTGTCTCGGACCTGGACCTAAATATGAAAAATCCGAAGATTAGTAAAATCAATATCAGTACAAGTGTGATTATTGTTGTTTTTTTGTTCATATTTTTTTTTGATTCTTATTATTCCTTTATTTATATTAAAACTATTGAACTTGTTTTAAGCTGGTTCCATCCCATTCAATCACCGGTTCATCTCCATAATTTGCCTCAATTTCTATCGATTCACTCAACCAAGTACCATAATTAATTGTTGTATGTTTTGGTCCTTCAAAAGGTGCTATTGCCAAATAAATAGTGATTTTGTAACTATTGGCTGATGTCTCTTTTAATTTACCGGAGGCTTTTACGTCTGATAGACGAAATCCGCTTCTTAAACTTTCTCCATTGGCAAAAACCTTGCCCATAGTATAAATTCCCCCCAAATCTCTATCTTCTGCCGGATTAGCATTCAGGTCGTCCCAACAAGTTGAAGAAAGACAGGCATCCATCATGTAAGACGATTGGCTTACATTAACAATCTTATAAATCTGATTTTGAGTCTTATCTGTATTTATAGTTCTTTCTTTAACTACTTCTTTTTCCTCAACTATTTTTTCTTGTGCGATTTCTTTAGTTGGACTTTGCAAAAATTCTTCCACTTCTTCTTGAGTCGTCGGCTTATACTCTTTATTAAGACTTTTAAGCCATTCTTCTACTTCAGCTTTTTCCATTTCCGCGACCGTAACTGTCCCCGGATATTTCGTTTTCTTTATAATTTGAAAAGGCGGATGATATTCAAAGTTTCTTAGATCCACTCCCACCACTTTTCCTTCTTGAGCTGATTCTCTAAATTGTTCCAATCCAACCATCACACTATCGAATTTACCAAAAGCCGTTCCAAGATTACTGGGAACATTGGTGATTGTTAAAACGTTTGCAATCGGTTCAGTCACGGTTCTCGCATCTTTAACAAAAGAGGACACTTTATTTTTACCTCCAAAAGCAATTTGGGCTCCATCTTCTGTAACTTCCAATGCCAAATCTACTCCCGCAACCACTGTTGTGACTTGAGTTAATGTTCCCACAGCTGCAAATCCTC
>DAONBD010000015.1:0-9829 GCA_035401345.1 Candidatus Altimarinota bacterium | reverse complement strand
TTGTTGCAGCGAAATTTCGACCTCTTGTGACTTGTGAAGTGAGTCCTCATCATTTGTTTTTTAATACTTCAATGTATGGTAGGTATGGAAAATTTTTAATGGTGAATCCTCCTGTCAGGTCGCGCGCGGAAGTTATGGAATTGTGGCAAGCTGTGTATAACGGAGAAATTGATGTTATTGCGACGGATCATAGTCCGCATACTCATAACGAAAAAACGAAAGAAATGGGGATGAGTGGAATGCCTGATGTTCAGACTGTTTTGCCGATGTTTTTAAATGAAATTTCTAGGGAAAATTTTGGATTCAAGGATTTAGTGAGGATGTATTGTGAAAATCCTGCGTATATTTTTGGTTTGAAAGACAGGGGTTGTATTGCTGAAGGGATGAAGGCGGACTTAGTCCTTGTGGATGCGAAAATGAAGGGTATGGTTTGGGAAGACGGCGTAATGTATAAATGCAGATGGAGTAATTACAGCGGAAAAAGCTTAAGAGGGTGGCCTCTGAAAGTATGGAAAGATGGAAAGGTTGTGTGAAGATTCTTGGAAATACTGTGTGAGTCTATGTTAACCTAAGTAAGGCTATCTTACTCCTTCTAATAATACGATTAATTGGTTGACGAATTTTGGTATTATTAGGCCTTTGTTTATTTCGTCACGCAATTTTCTGTGCAACATATTTCTCATCATATCATTTCCTGTAGTGGCAAGTGAATCGACGCATATTTCTTCTATTCCTCTAGAGTGCTTTTTTAAAATGTTATCTAATTGTCTCAAAAGTTCGTTTGATTGATCTGGTGTAATTTTTGCCGGATTACTCTTTTCTTTTTTTGTGTTTTGAGTTCTTCTGCTGAGATATTGGCTTTTGCAGCGACTTAGTAATTCGTGAATCGCTTCAAAAGCGCTTTCTTTTTCTGTTTTTACCTCCGGTGATTTTTCCTGAGGCGGATTTGTTTTTAAGTCAGGTTGTGCTACGGCTTGTGATGGGGGGAGTTGTAACTGAGTTGTAGCGTGTGATTGAATTGTTGGTTGTGATTGAGTTGTAGATGTTTTCTGAGGTGTGGATTGTCTCTGTCTGTCACTTTCCGGATATAGAATTTTTTTATGAACTATCGGGTTCCAAATTCTTACATCTCGTCCTTCTGCTGTTGTGAAATATTTCGCGCCAGGGCTTTTTCTTTCTGCAATTGCTAGTGATAATCTGTTTTTTGTTTCTTGATTTATAGGCATGGTGTGACGAAGTGCCGGTATTTTTGAAAGTTCAATTAATTCCTCATTCACTCTTAATGCACCTTGTAGATAACCTGCGTTTTCCAGTGTAATTCTGATGCCTATTAATTGTCTTGCTCTTAAACGTTCTATCCCTGCTTTGGCAGGATTTCGTAGGTATTCCATCGTCAAGCTAAGTCTGTTGATGTCTGCTTCTACCTCTGAAGATTGAGTTCTCTCTTTAAATGCTAATAGACAAGAGAGCGCTTCGTTAACATATCCAGCACGTTCTAATCTTTTTGCAATGTGTGGTAATTCTGAAGGCGCTATTTCTTCTGATTCCGGGTTTAGTGTGTGATTTTTTATTCTGATACAAGTTTTAAACGTCTGAATACTATTAATAGTTATCTCTGAAGGGGTTTCTAATGGATTTATTGTGGTTTCCAAATTTTCCATTTCTCTTAATATCTTTAGTGCCTCTTCCAAGGTGCCTGTATTTTTGACTGTTTGAAGGCGTTTTAACGCGTTAGCGTGTTGTGCGATTAGATCTTGGAATTCCGGAGTTCGTCGGTTCATTGCTTTTGCTGACAGATCTTTTTCTCTTTTTGTTCTTGCAAATTCCATTGCTCTTTTTTGGAATTCTACTACTTTTTCTGGCTCATTTGCGTTGCTGTAAATTCCGCATAATGCAACTGCGGCAATATGTCTCATCGCATTTGTTTGATTTTCATCTTCCACTACGACTAAAAAAGGCTTTGCTGCGGCTTCAGTGTCAATAGGTGTTCTTTTTATTCTTGCTAATTTAACTTCTGTTGTTCGTAATTTACCTTTTGTTTTTAATATTCTTTCTGTTATTTCAGGAGATTCTTCTAATTCTTCCAATATATCTATCAAATCTCTGTATACCAGTACTGCGCTATCACCAGCTCTTGCGGCTTGTAGTTTTCTAGCCAAAACCATATATGCTGAGATTCTCTGAACTATGTCTGGGTTACGTGCGTCTGTTAGATATGTAAGCTCCTGGATCGACAGTGGTTTTAACGCTTTTGTTTCTTGTGTCTCTACTGGTAAAGGGTCTCTATTATCCGATACTTCTACTACTCTGTTGATTGCTTTTTTGATTTCTTCTGAAATTGTTGATCGTTGTGCTTCTTCTGTCACAGATTTAATGGCGTCACGTGTCTCTTGTGTGTTTGATTCTGGGGTGCCTCGCAGACTTGAAACTATAGACGAAATTAACGCTTCTCTACTTTGAATTTGAGCGGTTGTTAATGTTGATATTTCTAATCCTCTGGCTTGTATTTCTGCTGCGATTTTTGCTTCAAATGTGAAATTTCTTCGTCCTCTTCTTTGAATTCCCTGAAGGTCTTTGTAAGCCATTGTTATTTCGCGCATTAATATAAATGCGTCTTCAGACCACTGTTGTGTTTGTTCTAAAACTTCTGACATTACTTTTTTTAAAAAAGGCGGTGATTGTATCAGTGGTTTGCATTAAAAGTAAAGGGTTGATAGAATTCATCCGATAAAATTCTTATTTCTGCCGATGACAAATCTCAAAGTAAAGTTCTGTGGAGTCGAATTCAAAAACCCAACAGTTTTAGCGTCCGGCGTTCTTGGTGTAACCGCTGCTTCTTTGAAGAATGTAATTCGGAATGGGGCCGGGGGAGTGACGACAAAATCAATTTGGTTGAATGGAAATCAGGGGCATAAAAATCCGACGATGCTTGGGACTGAACATTATTTTTTGAATGCGGTTGGGCTTAGCGATGCTGGTATTGAAAAGGCGAAGGATTTGTTTACAGAGTATTCTAAGCCGAAAAGACTAGCGCCGATTATTGCTTCGGTTGTTGCGAATAAGATAGATGAGTTTGAGGATTTGACTCGGGCGATTGTTGAGCTCGATCCGGATGTGATCGAAGTTAATATTTCTTGTCCGAATGTTGAGGACAAATTTGGTATACCTTTTGCTTGTGATCCGATGCAAGCAGCTCATGCAACGAAAATTGCTAGGAAAGTTTTGAACGGGCTGAAGTCAAAGATTCCTTTGATTGTTAAGTTATCGCCAAATACTCCAATGATTGGACGAATTGCTATGGCGTGTGCTGAGGCTGGAGCGGATGGATTTTGCGCGATAAACACTGTCGGGCCTGGAATGGCAATCGACCTAAAGACTAGGTTGCCTATTCTAGCGAATCGAGTTGGGGGAGTTTCTGGGCCGGCGATTAAGCCGATCGCGATCAAGTGTGTGAACGACGTGTGGAAGGCGACGAAGTTGCCGATAATTGGGACGGGAGGCGTGATGACCGGTGAAGATGCAATCGAGATGATAATGGCTGGTGCGACTTTGGTTGGGATTGGAACTATGGTTTATTACAGAGATGTAAGCGGATTTGGTGAGATCGTGAAAGAGATGGATGCTTGGTGTAAGAAGAATGGAGTGAAAGATTTAAAAGAAATAATCGGCTGTATAAAATAAGCGCGTGAAAAATATGAACATTAAAAAATTCAACACAATTCCTGAGATGCTTCCTATCAAGGCGATCGTGAAAGAAACGGATACTATCTGGACTTTTGTGTTTGATGCGAAAGTTGATGGCTGGGAATTGGGGAGCAAGCCTGGGCAATTTGTGATGATGTGGATTCCTGGGTTTGATGAAAAACCATTTTCGATCGCGCGTGATGATGGTAAAGAATTTTGGCTTACAATAGCGAAAGTTGGTCCTGCAACTGAAAAATTATTTACATTCAAGGTAGGGCAGTATGTAGGAATAAGAGGTCCGTATGGGACTTCGTACACATTCAAAAAAGGCGATCATCTAGCGCTTCTTGCCGGAGGTTATGGGGCCGCACCTTTGTATAATGTTGCTCTGCATGCCGCCAAGCTGGGGTGTAAAATTGAGTTTATTGCCGGGGCTAGAAATAAGGATTTGTTGTTGTATAGAGAGCGTGTGAAAAAACTCGGAGGTGGAAAAATGGCTGGGAAAGTAAAATATCATGCTTGTACGAATGATGGGAGTGAGGGCTTTGCTGGCTTCAATACTGTGTATTTAGAAGAGTTGTTAAAAAAAGATAAAACTATAAATAAAATTCTTACATGTGGGCCGGAAGTGATGATGAAAAAAGCGGCCGAGCTCGGAGTAAAATACAAACGAGAGTCGCAAGTTTCAATCGAGAGATATATGAAATGTGGATTCGGCGTTTGCGGGCAGTGTTGTATAGATGATACTGGTTTGCGTGCTTGTAAAGACGGAACAATCTTCGACGGAAAAACTGCCTTGAAATTCAAAGAGTTTGGGATTTATCATAGAGATAGCGTGGGGATGAAGAAGGCGTGGTGAGGATTAAAAATTTAACTCTTTACGCTAAATTGTTTTACATGTATTTTGCTTAACCATATTTTAATTTTTCTACTATGAGAATAGATTGTGAACCACAGAATTTGTATGCAAATAATGGTGTTTCTGCAGAATCTGCTGCTGGGACTCATGCAGTAGCTCATGCAGACGCGATTTCTCCAGAACAAATACTTTTAACTGCGATTGAAGTTGTGCGAAGTTCTAGAGAAGATTCGATGGCCAGGCTCCAATGTGCGAGATCTTTTTCTCATTCAAGAGTGTATAAAACCGTGATGGAGCGTCTCGGAATTGGTCATTTGTATATTGATAATGCTGGAGAGCCTGAGCAGGTAATTGGTCTTGTTCGTAGAATTACACTTGGGGTTATCACTGCAGCGACTACGAATGAAGACGATGAAGCTTTTGATTCTGGTGTTGCTAAGATAGATCTTTCGGGGTTGATTTGATTTGTGTATGTTTTTGATGTATATTTGCCCCCAATTTTTAATTGTAAATTATGGCTGGATTAGATTCTTTGAATTTTAGACCTGATCAAGAACCTTTGATTAAAGAGCTTGAAAGAGGCTTTACTATGAATGGCGTGGATGTTTCTGTTGCGAGAGAAGTGGCTATGGTTGCGTTTCGAGTCGTGGAGGCGGCGCGTGTTTGCGATGAACCTGTAGAACCTGCAAAAGTTGTAAGAGTTGCTGAAGTGGCGGCTTTGACTCACCTGGATGCTTTGGGGATTGATGTTGATAGGATTCGTCAGTCTGTGCTTTTGGCTACAGTAGCTCTTGCTACCCAGGTTCTTGAAGCCGAAGGCATTGAATATACCGATGAAGATGTTTGCGGTGAAATAATTCCGGAAGATTCTATTGCAGATTTCATAATATCTACCGGCAAATTACAGTCTGGGCAGCTTTTGGCTGGTCAAGTACAGCCTTATCAAGTTCAGACCGACCAGCGTGTTTTCGTGGGAAGTATGAATGCTGGGGATTTGCGTCTAATGGGTTCTGAAAGCGAAAAATCTTAAGAAATCTGGATTATAGTTTTCTATTGTGGAATAATTGGCTAAAAAATAGTCTTAATTTAATTAAATATGGTTGAAGTAAATTCTTCTGAGGTTTCAAAAAGAGTTGCTACGAATTTATTGAATAAAAAAGCTGTGATGGTGAAGATGGATCCGCCTTTTACTTGGGTGAGTGGTATTAAATCTCCGGTTTATTGCGATAATAGAAAAATGATTTCTTTCCCTGAGGAGAGGAAGATGGTTGTCGATGCTTTCAAGGAGGTTTTGAATACACGAGTTGCAAGCGGAGAAATGCAAATGCCGGATGTAATTGGAGGAACTGCGACTGCGGCGATTCCTTGGGCGGCGTTTTTGGCTTATGAAATGGGTTTGCCGATGGTTTACATACGACCTGAGGCGAAGGAGCACGGTGCCGGGAAACAGGTTGAGGGGATGCTCGAGGCGGGACAAAGAGTTCTAATTGTTGAGGATTTAATTTCGACAGGAGGTTCTTCAGTCAAGGCGGCGGAGGCTGTAGTGAAAGAAGGAGGGCAGGTGACTGATATTTTTTCTATCGTGAGTTGGGAATTGCCGAAGGCTCAGGCTTTGTTTGCCGAAGCCGGCTTGAAATTTATAAATTTAACCGGATTCACAGATATAATTGGTCTTGCGCGAGATCGCTCTGATATTACTCCAGAGCAGTATGAAGTTGTTATGGATTTCAAAAATGACACTGCTGGATGGGGAGCTAAACACGGTTTCTAAAAAATTGTTGTATTGACAATTTTAACCTGAAAATGTAGGGTTTGCCCCATTTTAAATTTTCGTATGTCTGATTATATGTCTGATGAATTAAATAAATTTGATGACGGGCTTGCTGATTATGTTAATTTTGACGTGAATTGCGAGGATGATTTGTCTTGGCTTGCTTTGAATTTACCAAGGACTGCTTGTCGTGATATTGGAGTTGGGGTGGAATGTCTTTTTCCAAAAGTTGAAAAGCCAACTATTTCTTGGGGGAAATTGGGGTCGTCCACTCTTTTAGTCCATAGAATTAGAAATTTTGTGAACTTGGTAAAAAGTTTTGTTGATAACGAAAGAGAGACTGTTGCTGAACGCGTTTTCCGTTGTTGTATGGATGAAATGCCTGATGAAAAAGACACTCTTCATTTTGGTCCGCATATCGATGATCGTGACGGAATTGATGATGTTTATGATGACTTGATTACGATATGTGGAGAAGACAAAGATACTCTTGCCGGTATTAGTAACATTTTAGATGAAATAGTTTTCAGGCTGTATATTACGAGGGTTTATCGTGATGCGAAATTTGAAAATTCGGAAGATTTTGTAAATTTTTACTCTGAATACAGAGGGCTTTTTCAAGTCACCGCTCCGCTTTGTTTTTTTACGAAATGGTTGAAAACTTGCGCGTCTGTTGACGAGTTTTTGGATGTATTTACTATTATGATTGATGATGGAATGAGGGCTGATTCTACAGTGCTTGGTGCTCTTTTAAAATCAAGATTATCTCAAAAAGAATATCCTTTTTTGTTGAAAAAGCTTGCTATGTTGATGTCTGCGAATGACAAAGAACATGTATTATTTGGATTTTACCAGGCCTTTAGCGAATATTGCGAAAATGCTGATTTGTTTAAAAATGGTGGCGGCATTGAATGCCCTGCATTATAATCTCCGTAAAGATTAAACAAATTTAGTATGCAAAAACATTTCGCAGATAGACTTATAGAAGCTATAAAAAAGAAAGATAGTGTCGTATGTGTAGGACTCGATCCTCGTTTGGATAAAATTCCTGAATTTATTAGAGAAAAAACTTTCAAAGATGAGGCTAATTTAGGAAACCCTTTGAGAGCGGCTGCGGAGGCTTTGCTGGAGTTTAATAAAGGAATTATTGATGCGGTTGCGGATATCGTGCCTGTCGTGAAGCCGCAGGTCGCTTTTTATGAAATTTTTGGATATGAGGGGATGAGGGTTTATGGTGAGACTTTGGATTATGCGCATGAGAAAGGGCTTATCACTATTGCTGATGTTAAGAGAAATGATATTGGTTCGACAGCCGAGGCGTATGCTGAAGGCTACTTGGGAGAGACTAAAATTGAAGAGGAATCTATGCGCGTTTTTGATGCTGATAGTTTGACAGTTAATCCTTATCTTGGAAGTGATGGGGTTAAACCTTTTGTGAAAGTTGCTGCTAAAGAGGGAAAGGGATTGTTTGTTTTGGTTAAGACTTCAAATAAATCTTCTTCTGAGTTACAAGATTTATTTGTGTATGATGAAATTGCTAAAGGCAAGGATGCGAAAGCTTTGTATGAAATTATGGGGCACTACGTGGACAGCTGGGGAGCTGATGAAGTAGGGGAAAGTGGGTACAGTTGTGTTGGCGCTGTTGTGGGTGCGACTCAGAGCGCTCAAGCAAAAATTCTTCGAGAAATTATGCCTTCGTCTATTTTCCTTGTACCTGGTTATGGAGCTCAAGGTGGAACTGCCGAAGACGTGCGCGTTTGTTTCGATGCTAATGGTCTTGGTGCTGTTGTAAATTCATCTCGCGGTATAATTTTTGCTTATGCTGAAGATGGCTCAAGATACGATGAAAAATCTTATGCCGAAGCGGCTCGCGATGCTACGATTAAAATGAATGAGGAATTGCGTAAGGTTTTGTAAAATCGTTGCAGGAGTAATTTTTAAAAATTTGCGATAGATTTCCAATCTTTTAAATCTAACGTTTCCGGACGGTCGTCTTGTAGGTTTAATTTTGTGATTATTTCTTTTTGTGTTTTTAATGTGTTTGAAAGTTTTTTACGTTTGCCTGAAAATGCTTTTTTTGCGATTGATAAGATCTTTGTGTTTGTCGCTAAATCTTCTTTAGAAAGTGTTTTTGTCTCGAGATGTATTACGGCCGAATCGACTTTTGGAACTGGTGAAAACGAGCCTGCAAGTACTGTAAACGAATAACTTGGCTTAGCGAATAGTTGTACTGAAAGTGATAGTATTGAATGTGTGACTTTTGGGAATTGTTTCGTTTGTGCGCAGATTTTTTCTGCGACTTCTTTTTGTACTAAGAGAGTGAGCGAGTCCGGCGAGTTTGGAAGAGTGAGAAAATGTGTGATGAGTGGGGAAGTGATGTAGTATGGGATGTTTGCAACTATTTTGTATTTTCCTTTTTTGAATGTTTTTGCGTCTGGAATGAATTTGAGTGCGTCTGTGTTTAATATTTTAATTTTCTTTAAATCTTTTTGTGTGAGCGATTTCTTCAAATTTTCTTTTAGATGAGGGATGATTGATGTGTCGAGCTCTATCGTTATTAATTTTTTAGCTGTTTTTGCTAATTCTTTTGTCAAAATTCCGAGTCCAGGCCCAATTTCAATTACCGTGTCGGTTTTTGTTGCCTCTGAGGCTGTTACAATTTTTTTAACTATATTTTCTGATGTCAGAAAATTTTGTCCTAAATGTTTTTTTGCTTTTACTTGCACTTTTTTAGGTAATTTTTATTAATTTTATTCGCTCTGTTTTTCCGCTAATTATTTCTATTTGGTCTTTTGGTGTCTTAAATTCTTTTGATAAAAATTTAATTAATTCTTCGTTTGCTTTGCCTTTTTCAGGTGGGGCTTTAAGGCGGATTTTGTATGTTAAAACCTCTTCTCCGTCTATTGATTCTTTTAATATTTCCGCGATGCCTTGTGGTGAGCTTTGCGGTATGACTTTTACGCGAATATATCTTGACTCTTTTGACATTTAACTTTGATTAATCTTTGAATTTCACTATTAATTTTCTAATTTCTTCAATAGCTAAAATTGAAACTCCTGTTATGAAAATTATTCCCCATTCAGTTCCTGTTAAATGCATTACTCCTAGATACTTTTGGAGTATTGGAAGTTCAGTGATTACGTATAAAAGCGAAAACGATATTAATATACTTCCAATAATGTAGGGTTTTTTTAATATTCCAACTGAAAATATCGAATTATTGTTTGAGCGTGCGTTATATGCATTAAATAATTGTATTGATACTAATGTCGCGAAAGCCATGGTTATGGATTTGATATATGCAATACTCGAAGTGTCTATTTTTTCTCCGAATTCCCATCCGTATCTGTATAAATTCCAAATGAATACACTTAACACGATTGTTCCTATTATGCCTCCTATATATGTAACTCTGCCTATAAAATGTTTGTTTATTATTTTCTTAGTTTTTTTCCTTGGAGGAGCTGACATTACGTCTTTTTCCGAGGGTTCTATTCCCAGAGCCATTGCTGGT
>DAONBD010000014.1:0-10109 GCA_035401345.1 Candidatus Altimarinota bacterium | reverse complement strand
TACACCGGCCCCGGATCAGCCATATCAACATAAGCCGAATCAAGCCCGGTCTGCCCCGCTTCAGCCGAGACGGAAAGGTCTGTAGCAGAAAAAACCGCCACAAAAACAGCACAAAACAAACTCAAAAAAACCGTAATTTTTTTTAAAATAAATTTACTAAAAATGCTCATATTATTTATATACACTCAGAGTATCTTGAAATATAAAAATATGAGCAAATGTTTTAATCTGTTTCAAGTTGCAAAACAACGGAAAGGATTTCTAACTAGTTAACAGTCAAAGTCAAATCCAATGTATAGGTACCACCAGCCTGGGATTCCGGAATTAATTGGGTGAAAGTAACATCAGTAAGCCCCCATCCACCTGGAGAATCAGCTGTGTTAGCACCAGACATAAGAGTAATATTTTCATTAACAGCAGAGAAACTAGCTGTAGAACCAACTGTAATACCTGTAGTGGTACTATCAAACATTCCAGCAAGAGTCGCGTCGGTAAGATCTATAGTCAAGCGTCCCCCATCTCCGTCAACATCAACATCTTCACCGGTATCAGCATCATTGAAGTCCATATGAGAACCGTTTGCGGTAGCCCAAAGAGCGGTACTACCATCACTTGGAGCCAAATAAAGGTCCCATTCTTCAGCAACGTCATTGCTATTCAAAACAGTGAAATATCCATCAGTTGAAGCCAAAACGGCATCTGAAGTCTGAGTTTCACCAATAGTGAAAGAAACAGGCTCAGAAGTTAAAGTCAAAGACTCTAAATTTGTACCAGTATTGTCTGTAATAGATACTGAAAGTCCTCCATCAATCGTATAACTAAGAGTAAATTCAGTAATTGCATACGCGACCAAACTAAAAGAAGACATCAAGAGCATAGAAATCAATGCTCCGGTTAGGAATTTCTTGGATTTGAAGAGTTGAAACATTTTGTTTTTGTTTTAATTTTAAATTAATAAAACATTATAGCATATCCAATAAATAAATCAAGAGTCCAAAGCACTTTAAAACCACAATCTATTCAATCTGTTGACAGAAGTTTTTTATACAAAAAAAACATTACATGATAAAATCTCATCATAATTAACCAAAACACTATGAAAAAACTCGCGACACTTTTGTTTTCAATCATATTTTTGACATCATTCACGGCCTGCCAAAAAGTCGAAGACTGGGAAAAACAAAAGACTCCAGCGGTAGAGGAACAAATAACGGAACAAACAGAAGACGAAACTAAACCCGAAGAAGAAATCTCGACAGAAGAAACAACTCCGTCTACAGAGGAAAATTCAGCGACAGAGGACCCCCAATCAGCATCAGAAATCCAACCTACAGAAGAATCTCAGCCAGTGCAAGAAACAAAAACATTCAACATCACAGCTCGTCAGTTCGAATTCAGTCCAAACACAATTTCTGTAAATGAAGGAGACAAAGTTGTAGTAAATCTCACAAGCGAGGACGTAGCTCACGGATTTGCAATAACAGAATACGCAATTAATGAAACCGCCCCTGCCGGAACGACAAGAATCATCGAATTCACAGCAAACAAAAAAGGCACATTCACATTCCGATGCCCTGTTCCTTGCGGAGAAGGCCACGCGGATATGGTCGGAAATTTGATAGTAAATTAAACAATTCAAATCAATTAACATTCACAATAAGATGAAAGCATTCGATTTTTTCGCGAACTACAAACCTCTGCCTATAAATCCGATACAAATGGCGCAAAACGCTTTTGTAACAGACTCACGCCCTGAAAAAAAAGGCTTGGCACAAGGATTTTTATTAAACGACAAAGCGAGACAAGATTATTTTGATATTCAAGGAAATCCTATCAACACAGTCCCTGGAAAACTTTTTCAAATGGCATCTGTAAAAGAAGCAAAAAGACTTGCATATGAAGCTGATCTGAACGATCCAAACGCAGACATGTATTTAAGTCCAAAAGACCAAGTGGCATCAAAATTGGAACCGCTCGTACAAAAAGTTCTATTTGGAGAAAACTCACAACTCATAGCTGAAAACAGAATAACAACCGTACCATTCCCGGGAATGGCTCCAACTCTCAAAGCGGCAATCACCCTCCTCGCAACCGAACATCCGGAAATCGACACAATAGTATTGGGAACAAACGGCTACGGAGGATACAACGATGTCTTGAAGCCGGTTTTCAAAAACATCGTGAAATACACACACAGTACAAACGAAAACAAATTCAACATCGAAAACCTGCGTGAAACAATAAAAAATCTACCCGATCCACGCAAAGCGGTCCTATTGATCCAAGCCGACGCATACAACTACACAGGCGTAAACCCGACATCCGACCAATGGAAAGAAATCGTCCAACTCATACAAGAAACCGAAATCCTACCTTTAGTCGACAACGCATATCACGGACTTATGAGAGGTCTTGATGAAGACGTAGAAATAGTGAGACTGCTCGCGGAGACAGACTCTCCTTTCATTTGCATAGATTCATATTCAAAAAAAGCAGGTCTCTACGGAAAACGCGTTTCATTTTTACACATAGTCACGGGATCTGCGGAACAATCCACAGTCCTTCGAGCAAATCTCTACGGTCACATGCGCACAAATTTCATAGGCATTCCACCATACTTCAAAATCGTTTATTACCTGTTAAATGACCCAACGCTCTACAAAATCTGGACGGAAAAAGATCTTCCGATAGCACGCGCGATCCTCACGGAAACAAAAGATCAAATGGCAGAATTTATGGGTACAGGTTTTGAATTTATCTCCACAGCAAACACACGAGGAATGTTTAATAAATTGAATATTTCCGCAGAGGGCAACAAAGTTCTCACAGACAAATATGCGATCTTTATCGTAAATGCAAAAGATGAAGAACGCCTCGACTCCTCTGGCAAACCATCTCAATCCCAGCGTATAAACATGGCCGCGATTCCGGTAGACGCAAGACAGTACATCGCACAAGCGTTCCGCGAAGTTTACGAGCAATACAAGACGGATTAAACAGAAATCACGCAGTTATTGTGAGGCAATCATCGTGACCAATCGTCGCGACTAATCATCGTGACCAATTTATCCTGTTAACTACTTCATTCTCCTAACGATTTCAGAAAAAAACTGAGATATTTTCACGTTTTTACTCACAAGTAAAACCAACATGTGATAGAGAAGATCCACACTTTCCTCTATCAATCTTTGTTTGGTCTCTTTTTGACAAGCTTTGATAACCTCCCCAGATTCCTCCCCTATTTTAGCGCAAATTTTATCGTTTCCTTTTTTCAATAATTGAACTGTGTAAGAACCTCTTGGCATCTTTAATTTTCTATCATTTATCAATCCAAAGAGAGTCATAATCGGATCTGAAATTGGGTCAGGAATTGAGACCGTCATTGGGTCGGGAACCGAAACCGTAATTGACTCAGGAACAGAATAGCGACTATTTTTAATTTCACCAAAACAGGAACTACTACCGGTGTGACAAGTTTTTCCAACTTGGTCTACCAACACAAGCAAAGCATCTCCATCACAATCAATTTTCATATCAAGAAATTTTAAAACGTTCCCACTTGTTTCTCCTTTCATCCAAAGTCGATTCTTAGATCTACTAAAAAACCACACATTACCGGTTTCACGAGTCTTTTTTATAGACTCTTTATTCATATATGCAAGCATCAAAACTTCGCCATTTTTATAGCTTTGAATTACAGCAGGCACAAGCCCACGCATTTTATTCCAATTAATTTTACAAATCTTTTTTGTCATATTTTTAAATTTAAAAATTTTTTCACATCAGAAATAGAATATTCACCGCGATGAAAAATCCCCGCAGCCAAAACCGCATCAGCGCCTCCTTCCAAAAATCCATCTTTAAAATCATCGAGACTACCAACCCCTCCTGAGGCTATAACAGGTATATTCACAGCATTCGAAACCTTTTTTAACAATACATTATCAAGTCCGGTTTTAGTCCCATCTTGATCTATAGAAGTTAATAAAATTTCACCGGCACCACGTGTTTCAACTTCTTTTGCCCAATCCAAAACTTCAAGTGAAGCCTCCTCTCTCCCACCGTTTATAAAAACTTTGTAACCATCTCCAATTTTTTTCACATCAATCGCAACAACTATACATTGCGAACCAAAAATCTCAGCAGCCCGAGAAATTAAATCAGGATTTTTTACGGCTGATGTATTAATAGATACTTTGTCGGCACCATTTTTCAGCACATTACGAATATCGGAAACAGATCGAATCCCCCCTCCAACAGTAAAAGGAATAAAAACATTTTCAGATATATTTGCGACCATATCAAAAAGTATGCTTCTCCCCTCGTTTGACGCTGATATATCGAGAAAAACAAGCTCATCCGCGCCCTCATTAGAGTATTTCATCCCAAGCGCAACAGGATCTCCAACATCTGCCAAATCAACGAAATTAACTCCTTTTACAACCCTGCCATTCTTCACATCCATACAAGGAATGATTCTTTTGGCCAAAAAAGATTTTTTTGAAATATTTTTTAAAATATCTTTCAAAAACAATTTATTCTCATACAAAGATTTCCCCAAAACAGCACCATATATAAAAGAATTCTGAAGAGATTTCAGGCTTTCAATACTTGAAATTCCCCCACCGGCGAAGACTTTTAAACCAAGGCTAGTAAGATTCTTAAAAATAGAAATATCCGGAGTTTTCAGCATCCCATCACATTCAACATCTGTAGAAAGAACGAATTCAACACCTATCCCAACCATCTGCTTAGCAAATTCAACATAATCAACAGCGATCGTTTCAGTCCAACCATTTACAGCTGCTTTCCCATCTTTCACATCCACTCCAACGATAATTTTATCGCTACCAAATTTCTCTAAAACACGCTTCAGGAAAGCAAAATCATTCAAAGCCTTGGTTCCCAAAATAACTCGTCTAACTCCCACTTCAAAATATCTATCCAAATCATCTTCACTTCGCACACCTCCACCAACCTGAACAGGGATATCCAGACTCCTCACAATCTCCGAAATTTTTGCAAAATTTACAGGGCGGCCGGAAAAAGCCCCATCTAAATCTATAATATTCAAAATCTCAGCTCCTTGCGATTGAAAATTCAAAGCAATAGACAAAGGATTGTCGGAATAAACTTTTTTCTTCGAATATAAGCCTTGCGAAAGCCTCACGCATTTACCTCCTATGATATCTATTGCAGGAACTATTAACATTTTAAACAAAAATTATTAAGTAATTTAAGACCAACCTCCCCAGATTTTTCAGGGTGAAATTGCGTGGCAAAAAAATTCTCTTTTCGAACCACGGAAGCAAAATCAATGCCATAAGAAGTCTTTGCAATCACAAAATCTTCAGAGGTTTGCAGATAATAAGAATTCACAAAATAAAAAAATTCACCACTTTGAATCCCATCAAATAAAGAATCGTTTTTCTTTAAAAAAACTTTATTCCAACCAATTTGAGGGACCTTCAATTCACGATCAACAAAATCAAATCTCCTTACAACCCCGGGAATAACTGACAAACAATCCACTCCACCCTCCTCTGAAAAATCAGAAAAAAGTTGGAGCCCGAGACATATACCGAGAATGGGCTTTTTAAAAGATTTAAGAGGCTCAACAAAACCATTTTCTTGAAGTTGGGTCATAGCGCTTTTTGCCGCGCCCACTCCCGGTAAAATCAATTTATCATAGATATTCAGAGAGCCAGGATTCGACAAAACATCACATTCGATGCCAATTTTTTTCAGGGCGTTCGCAACGCTTTTGATATTCCCCGCATTGTAATTAATTATTCCTATTTTCATATAATTCCTTTAGTTGACGGTATGTCATTTATCCTTGAATCATCTTCACAGGCCATCCTCAAAGCTCTTCCAAAAGCCTTGAAAATAGCTTCTGCTTTGTGGTGATCATTTCGTCCATATTTAACATTTATATGTATCGATGCTTTTAAATTTTCGGCCAAAGCTATAAAGAAATCTTCAATCAATTCGGTGGGCATATCGCCAATCATTTCTCTCGAATACTGACAATTAAATACAACACATCTCCTGCCTCCGAGATCGATGGCCACTTCAGCCAAACTTTCATCCATCGGTACGACAAAGCCATATCGTTTTACCCCTATTCTTTTACCCAAAGCCTTATTAATAACTTCTCCGATCACAATCCCGACATCTTCAACGGTGTGGTGCTCATCTACTTTCAGGTCTCCATTTACATTTACTTTCAAATCAATCAAAGATTGCTTGGAAAAAGTTTCCAACATGTGATCAAAAAAACCTATTCCGGTATTTATTGAATACTTTCCTACTCCGTCCAAATTAACAGATACAAAAACATCTGTTTCATTTGTTTTTCTTTTTAATTCAGCACTACGTTTCATATTTAAATTTGTTATTTTTAATTCTTATAAATTTCACACCCAAATTACGAGCAAACACTTCATCGGAATCACGATCGCCTATCATTACAGAATTTTTTAAATCAACTTTTACGTCTTTCAAATACCGATCAAGCATTCCAATTTTCGGCTTTCTGCAAGCGCAATTATCGGATTCAAAATGCGGACAAATAAAAACCGCATCGAATTCAACCCCCTCTTTTTTTAAAGTAGAAATCAATTTATTTTGCACCTTGTTAAAAACTTTCTTCGGAAAATATTGTGTACCCAAACCATCTTGATTCGTCACCATCACAAATCTAAAACCTTGCTCCTTCATCTTTTTCAAAGCCTTTATAGCGCCGGGAATAATTTGAAAATCCTTAACGATTCCGCCGCCTCTAGACTCAAAAATCAAAGTCCCATCTCTATCAATAAAAGCACATTTCACAGCCCGACTCAAAACATCCTTATAAGTCGATATAAACTTCAACATTTGGTTTTTTGTACCAACAGTAAGACGAATCTTATCTCCACGCATTCTCAATCTAACTCCCCTCTCATTTAATTTATTAAAAACATAGCTAGAATTTTGAAATTTAGCAGGTTTGAAAAGAATAAAATTCGAAAAACTTTTAATATACTCAATCCCATTATCATCAAAAAATTTCTCAACCATCGGCTTTGCGACATTCATTACTTCGTCAACATATTCATACATATAAGAAGAATCTTCCAACGCAGCAATAACAGCACAACAAGCCATCATATTCACATCGTAAGGCCCTCTCACTTTCAACATTTCAGAGATGTTTTCCGATGAAGCCAAAACGTACCCGACACGCAGTGAAGCCAAACCCCAAGCCTTCGAAAAAGTCCTGGAAATAACCAAATTCGGATATTTATTCAACAACGATACCGCAGAAACATCTGAGTATTCAAAATAAGCCTCATCGACATAAACTACCGCATTCACAGCTTTTTTCAAAACCACTTCAATATCATTCAAAGTTAGAACTTCACCGGTCGGATTATTTGGATTGCATATAACAATCAAACGAACATCCTCATCAAATTCATACACGATTTCATTTCCGTTCAGAGAGGCCCGCTGAGCAAACATCGCAAAAGTTTCACGCGGGATCATGATCTTGTCTCCGGCATCGGTAAAAGTCCGAAAAATCACATCTATCGCCTGATCAGACCCATTTACGGCCATAACTTGAGAGGACTTAACTCCGGCATAATTTGCGATTTTTGTATTTAAATCAGCATATTCGGGATAAGTTTGCACTCTTCCACTTTTCGCAAAATCAATCATAGCATCCACAATTTTATCGCTCGGGGGCAGAGTTCTTTCATTGAAATCCAAAAGCAATCCATCGAATTTCGCCCTACCCTCAATTGGCGGACTATATGCCTGCATTTTTTTGACCTTATTGTTGACGAATTTAGACATTTCTAATAATTATAGAATTTTTGTGAGCAGTTAGACCTTCTTGAGAAGCCAGAATTTCAACAGTATTTTTTAATTTTTCAAAACCGCGTTTAGTAACTTTTTGAATTTGCATCGTTTTCCCAAAAGAGTCACAAGACAAAGCAGAAAACATTTTTGCATAACCGGAAGTTGGCAAAGTGTGATTTGCTCCTGTTGCATAATCTCCCAAAGGTTCAGATGAATATTTTCCCAAAAACACAGAACCGGCATTTATAATTTTTGGAACAATTTTCTCGGAATCAATAGTATCTATCTCCAAGTGTTCGGGAGCATAAGAATTAATAATTTCAACTGCTTGATCGAGATTTTCAACAACAACAGCTACGCTTTTTCCCAGAGAATCATTTATTATGCCAGATCTAGATAAACCAGATATTTGATTACCAATCTCATTCATAACTTTTTTAACAAAATTTTCCGAATAAGTTACAAGCACGGCTTGAGATTCAGCGCCATGCTCTAATTGCGACAATAAATCCGCAGCCACAAATTTGGGATTAGCACGATCATCGGCAAAAACTAAAATTTCTGAAGGACCTGCCGGCATATCAATATCAACATCGCCATAAACAAGCATCTTGGCTGTAGTAACATATTGATTTCCGGGACCGAAAATTTTATAAACTTGCGGAATACTTTCAGTGCCATAAGCCATTGCGGCCACAGCCTGAGCCCCTCCAATTTTAAAAATTTTATCAACACCACAAATATCAGCGGCAACCAAAACCAAAGGATTACATTCTCCTCTTTTATCACAAGGAGTACACATCACCGCTTCTCTACATCCGGCTATCATTGCAGGTACTGCAAGCATTAAAACAGTTGATGGATAAGAAGCCCTACCACCGGGCACATAAAGCCCCACTTTTTCCACAGGTCTAAATTCCCGCCAAATTTTGACACCAGCTTGCGTTACAATTTTCTTACTCTTGCGAACAAGAACAGCAGAATGAAATTTCTCTATATTTTGCTTTGCTGATTTCAAGGCAGATAAAACATCTTTATCAATTTTTGAATAAGCTAAATCAATTTCCTCTCTTTTAACTGATAACGAGTCCAAATCAATACCATCAAATTTCTTTGAAAATTCAAACAAAGCAACATCGCCACGTTTCTTTACATCATCCAAAATAGCACGAACGACATCGCTAACGTCATTATTTTTACTCCTCAAACCATCTATTTCAGCAAGCACTTCAGAGGTCCCAAATTTAGCAACATTTAATATTTTCATAATTAATTCGATTAATAATTTTTAGTTTTTCCTCAGAAAGAAAAGGGCTTTCAATAAAAACAGCCCTGGACGTAAATAATTTCTCTATAATTCTTAAGTTGTTCGCCTTCAAAGTTGAACCGGTCTGAGTAATATCGAAAATTGCATCTGCGATGTTTAACGCAGGAGCAATTTCCACGGAACCGCTCAAGAAAACAATCTCAGAATTCAAATCTTTTTTACGCAAATAATTCGACAAAGTATTAGGATAAGAAGTAGCTATCCGACGCCCTCTTAAATCATCAAATTTTTCACACCAAGAATTTTCAGGAACAGCCAGTACAAGACTGCATTCTCCGAAAGGGAGTTTAGCCAAAACGTTCAAATTGGAAGATTTTTCAAAAAGAACATTCTCTCCGACAATACCAAAATCGGCAATTCCGGACTCAACACAATCCACTATATCGTCAGTTCTCATATACAATATAGATACATCCAAATTCTCACATTGAACTATCAAAGACCTACCGGGAGAATCAAATTTCAAACCGAGAGATTTCAAAAAATTCACACTCCCATCACTTAGACGCCCTTTATTTTGAATAGCAATTTTTAACATTTTAAAGAAATTAAGATACAAAAAATCCCGCTTCTCTCTGCGGGACGGATGGTCACAGTCCAATGCTTAAATTTTATTTCATTTTTTTAAGCACAAGATTATAACCACCCATTCCATGATGAAGCCAATGAGCAACACGTGTAACGGTAGTAGTACTTGCACCGGTAGCCTCGCTAATACTTCTGTAAGATTCCTTGTTTAAAATTCTTTTCGCAACTTGAAACCTCTCCGTCATTCCATTAATTTCAGATAAAGTACATAAATCCCTGAAAAACTTCTTACATTCTTCAGGAGTAGTAAGACTGGAAATCGCAGTAAACAATTCCTTTGCCTCAGCTGTATTTAATTCTTTGTCGGTCATTTTTATAAACAAAATATGTTTTAACGTATTAACAC
>DAONBD010000013.1:0-10175 GCA_035401345.1 Candidatus Altimarinota bacterium | reverse complement strand
GAAATATGAAGACGCCATTTATAAGAAATGGGAATCTTCAGGCGCCTTTACTCCTGAAATTTCAAAAGGGAAAAAACCTTTTGTTATTTCGATGCCACCACCAAACGCGACAGGACAGCTACATCTCGGCCACGCGATAATGCTCGCACTTCAAGATATAATGATTCGTTATCATCGCATGAAAGGGGACTCTGCTTTGTGGTTGCCGGGGACAGATCACGCGGCCATAGCGACTCAAAACAAGGTCGAAAAACTTCTCTCTGAAAAAGGAATTTCTCGTCACGACTTGGGTCGTGAAAAATTTCTTTCAGAAGTGAAAGCATTCGTAAAAGACTCTCGCGCAACGATAAGAAATCAAGTCAGAAAAATGGGATCTTCATGTGATTGGACCCGCGAAAAATACACAATGGATCCGGAACTTTCGGTAGCAGTGAATAGGATTTTTGAAATGATGCACGATGATGAATTGATATATCGCGGTGACAGGATCGTGAATTGGTGCCCGAGGTGCGCATCTACTCTTGCAGACGACGAAGTGGATTACAAAGATGAAAACGCAAAACTTTATTGGATTAAATACGGACCATTTGAGTTAGCTACAACTCGTCCAGAAACAAAACTTGGAGACACGGCCGTAGCGGTAAACCCAAGAGACAAAAGATATAAATCAATGATAGGCAAGGAATACATGATTCCAGGAGTTTTGGAAGAGTTTAAAGTTATAGTAGTAGGAGACGAAGCGGTAGATCCGGAGTTTGGATCCGGAGCGGTAAAGGTGACGCCAGCTCACAGTTTTGTGGATTTTGATATAGCGAAGAGACACGGTGTTCCGGTTAAAAAGATTATCAATGAGGAAGGCAGGATGATGGAAAATTGTGGTAAATATGCCGGCATGACAACTGCTGAATGTAGGAAAGAGATACTGGATGATATGGAAAAAATGGGAATTCTATTAAAAGTTGAAGATTATCAACATAAACTTTCAATCTGTTATCGTTGTGGAACTCCGATTGAACCACTGACATCCAAGCAATGGTTCATAGATGTAAACAAAAAAATCAAACGGTTAAATAATAAATCGTTAAAAGAAAAATCGCTCGAGGTGGTAAAAGACGGCTCTATCAAAATCTTGCCTGCAAATTTTACGAAAATTTATTATCACTGGATGGAAAATCTTCGAGATTGGTGTATATCGAGACAGATTTGGTGGGGACACAGAATCCCAGTCTGGTACTGCACGGAATGTGGTGAAATAGAAGTTAGCGGAACTCATCCGGAAAAATGCAAAAAATGTAAAAGCACAAAATTCAAACAAGATGAAGACACTCTCGATACTTGGTTCTCATCAGGACTTTGGACATTTTCGACTTTAGGTTGGCCGGAAAAAACAAAAGATTTTGAATATTTCCATCCTACAAGCGTGATGGAAACAGGATACGATATTTTGTTTTTCTGGGTCGCGCGTATGATACTCATGACGACTTACGCGACAGGCCAGATTCCATTTGAAAAAGTATATTTACACGGTCTCGTTCGCGACAAAAATGGTGAAAAAATGAGCAAATCCAAGCCTGAAACTTGCATCGACCCTCTGGAAATGATCGATAAATACGGTACTGATGCTTTGCGCTTAAGTATGGTGATCGGAGGTAGCGCCGGCAACGACATTCGACTATACGAAGAAAAGATAGCAGGATACAGAAACTTTATAAACAAAATTTGGAACTCATCTCGTTTCGTATTGATGAATTTGAATGAGACTTCAGAAAAAGAATTTACGATCGCCGACAAATGGATAATTTCCAAATTAAATAAACTCATTAAAGAAGCTACAACTCAAATTGAAAAATTTAATTTCTCAGAGGCGGGAACTTTGATTTACGATTTTTTCTGGTCGGATTTTTGTGATTGGTATCTTGAAATTTCAAAAGGCGAATTGAAGAACCCAAAAGCTCTTACATTAGTTCTGGAAAATATTTTAAAACTTCTTCATCCTTTTACTCCGTTTATCACAGAAGTGATTTGGGAAAATTTAAATAAAAAAACACTTTTGATAAATGAAGTTTGGCCAAAAGCGGAAAAGAAAAACGAATTTTCAAAAGAAGAAGCGGAAATGCAACGCGTAATCGATGCGATTTCAGAAATAAGAAAAGCTCGCGCCGAATACAAAGTTGATCCGGGTAAAAAAATCACAGCAATTATCTATACTAAATTTCACAAAGAATTCACAGAGCTTTCAGATCCATTAATCCGACTTGCTAGGTTGGAAAAACTAGAGATAAAGCCGCTCAAAGAAAAGGCAGGAACCACAAATGCAAAACCTCAAAATTCAAAATCATTATTCCTTCCATACACGGAAATTTATCTTCCATTAGCCGGAATGATCGATCTCGAAAAAGAAAAAATTCGCATCAAGAAAGAAATAGAAAAATTAGAAAAAGACGTTTTCGTTTTGAGTGCAAAACTTTCAAATCCGGGATTTGTAAACAACGCTCCAAAAGCTGTAGTGGAAAAAGAAACGATCATACTCCAAGAAGCCGAACAAAAATTGAAAAAACTAAAAGAAGAAGAGAAAGCTCTGAATGCAAACCCTTAAAAGAAAGTCAAACAACCTAAATAATAACAAGAAATTCGAAGCGAAAATCCTCGTGGAGCAAAAAACTTTCAGTCCAAGATAATCCAAAAATCTCTCGATACTCTTTCAAAAAAGCAATTTTTCAGGTATAATGCAAAGATGGATCAAGCATTTGAAATACAGCTTAGAAGAAATATTGAAGCATTAATTGCGGAGGGTAAATTCGGCGAGGCTTTTGAAGAATGCACTAAAATTCTAAATAAAACCCCAAACAATCAAACATTTCTTTCCATTAAAAGAAGCATAGAAGTTAAAATGTTCGAACTTAATAAAGAAAAAGTAAAAGAAGGAATAAAAGATGCAAAAAAAATATTTAAAAATAAAGACACGGTAGGTGCGTTAAAAAAGATTAGAGAACTGTTAACTTTGGCTCCAAACGATTCAATATTGATAAGATTGCACGGCAAATTTCAAGAAAAATATAAAAAAGAAACAGAAAAAGCCGAGCAGGATTTCGTGCAACAAAAAGAAAGAGAATTCAAAACATTACTTGATGCAAGCTCATACTCGATACTTTTGCAAGAAATAGATTTATTGGAAAGCAATTACATAGGAAATAAGAATGTAATGTCCCTTGCGTCACGCACAAAAGAAGCAATTATAAAAAAAGAAATAGAAGGAAAAAAAGAGCTATTGATGTCGACGAAATTCGAAGAAATTTATGACTTTTTAAACGATTTGAAAAATATCAAAAAAGACTCAAAGATTTTGATTGATATTGAAACCTCTATAAAAAAACGTGAGTCTGGATCTGCAATGAGGACAATCGGAGATTTTGTATACTCAGGCATAAACGATCTCGAAACTTTGATGAAATTGAAGAAATACAATGAAGCGGTCTCAGTTTCCGAAGAATTATTACAAATAAATCCTCAAGACGACAAAGTAAGAAAAATATACGACAAGGCTAAGGCAAAGGCCTACGCAATTAACAGAAACGACGCGATAGAAGTTATAAAGAGATCGATCTCCAAATTAAAAGGAGAATACGCAAATAACAAATCAAACTTCACAAGAATTTATTAAGCAATACAGGGTATCACGAATCAGTAGTCTAAAAATCCATTTCACAAAATCGCTCCGAATCTCGGTCAGGAATATTATTTTGCAAGTCTATATCTTTTTCTACCTATTCTTTCGAACTTCTCGCTATTTTTGAGCGCCAAGACGATAGTGATTTCTTTTACTTGTCTGTTTTTGAGAACATTTTTGATGATATCGTCTTGAGACATCTCTCCTTTTTCTTTTAATAGTTTTGCAATTACATCCGCGACTGTTCCTTTTTCATACCCCCATTCTTTTAGTGCATAAATTCCTCTTCCGATTAAGACGAATTGTGGGTGTCTGATTAGTTCATTGTGAACAGCCTGAATGTTGACTCTTTTATTATCAAAAGTTTTTGAAGAAATCTTTTCAGCAATATCAACGAAGTGCATTGGTGATTTTTCTGATCTTAAAACAAATAAAATTTTATCACGTAATGTCCTAGGATGAATGTGTCTCCATTCATAAAGTCCGATTTTATCATCGTCCACAACTTTCAATCTCTTATCTATTTCCATCAAGGCTTTAAATGATTTCCCATTCAAATTGAAATCTTTCAAGACCTTCTCAAAATCCCTTTCAATTCTTGATATAGGCTTTATATCACCATATTTTCTTAATTGGTTCACGACCTTGTGAGACGTATTTCTCAAAGAATAATCAGACAAATTCTTAACTTTTATATAAGGGTGGAAATCTATTGTGTTTCCAATGCATTCCAAATTATCGTGTAGATGAAGAGCGAGCCTAATAGCATTCGGATCTACTTTGGTATTCGATTGAGGATTCATTACACTCATAATTCTGTTAACAAGGATATCTTCTTTTACAAGCCCTCCATTCTCATTAATTAAAAGATCCGAAAATGAATGAATATTGGTCAAGGCGGTATTGAAAACATTCCTTCGCATTTTTGCTAAGGCATTTTTCTCAATTTGTCTAATTCTTTCTCTTGTCACCGAAAATTCTTTCCCGATTTCTTCGAGAGTGTGTTTTCTTGAACCATCCAAATTGAATCTCTTAACAATAACGACCTTTTCTTTATCGGAAAGAAGAAGCAGAAGATTCTGAACAATAGAATCGAGATCTGCCAATGTGGAAGACAAAGTTGTGTCCATAGGAAATAGGGTAAGGGTTTGTTTTTCTTTACGAACCGAATTATAAAAACACTTTGCCTATTTGGCAAAAAAAATGTCTTGTTTGATTTTACAAAATAGTTTCTTGTTTCTTATTTCAGCATGTAGCCAGCACATGGAATTGTTTTTATAGGATTTTCATTAACATGATCTTTAATTTTTTTACGTAGTTTGCTCATATGAGTATCAACAGTCGAGATAGACCCTAAAAGGCTTTTTCCCCAGACATATTCAAACAGATCAAGTTTTGAAACGATTTTTTCTCTATGCGCAAAAAGAAATTTAAGTATAAAAAATTCTTTATTCTTGAGAGCTATCCGATCTTTTTCATTAATTATTAAAGTGCGCGTCGAGGCGTCCAATTCCATAACGTAATCATCTCCTTTATATTTTTGAGAAATATCAAGAAAAGGCCCTCTTTGAGATTCATATAGAGTAATTATCCGTCTATAAGGGAAGGGTGCTAAAAAAATAGGACAAGACAATGCTTCTTTGAAAGAATTTAGGGTTTGAAGATCACAACCATCGATCATTACAAATAAAGGCTTCCCGGAAGCCAGCATGGATAAATGTAAACAAAAGTTTAAATGCTGTTCTTTGGGGTTTTGTAAAAAAACAAAAAAACCGTCGTGATACAAAAAATCATAATGATCCGAGATATTAAAATCGGTTTTATAAACTAACGATTTGAAGTTGGAATAATCGAAAGATTTTTGAAGCCCCAGGCCTTGAAGGTAATCAGAAGATATAATTGCTGATAACATATAAATTTGGGATAAATTATGGAAATTAATATATTATTGGGTAAAATCAAAGTACATACATAGAAAACAGGAAAGAAATAAATGGCTTTAAATAAACAAAAAACATACTAAAAAAGTGTTGTTGAAGTAAGTACAACAGTAGGTTAAACTCATATTCGACATCAAATAGCATATTAAAAATATCATATGGCAAATAAGGAATTAACATTAATGGAAAAAGTCGTAGCTCTTTGTAAACGACGCGGAATAATATTTCCAGGGTCGGAAATATATGGCGGATTAGCTAACACGTGGGACTACGGCCCCTATGGAGTATTACTGAAAAATAATATTAAAGCTTCTTGGTGGAAAAATTTTGTGACGAGTAGGGAGGACATGGTCGGGCTGGATTCTGGTATTTTATTAAATCCTACAGTTTGGGAGGCATCAGGACACCTGGGGTCGTTTACAGATCCATTAATTGACTGCAAGAAGTGCAAGGAAAGAATTCGCGGAGATAAATTAATAGAAGAAGCTATGGGAACAGAGGCAGCGGTAGGCAAATCTTTGAAAGAAATTGGCGAAATTATTAAAGAAAATAAATTAAAATGTCCAAAATGCGGAGCATGTGATTTTACTGAAGCCAGATCATTTAATTTAATGTTTAAGACACATCAAGGAGTCGTAGAAGAAGAATCTACTCCTGTTTATTTGCGTCCGGAAACTGCACAGGGAATTTTTATCAATTTCAAAAATGTAGTTCAAACGTGCAGAAAACGCGTTCCATTTGGAATAGGTCAAATAGGTAAGGCGTTCAGAAATGAGATTACTCCAGGAAATTTTACATACAGGACACGTGAATTTGAGCAAATGGAGATAGAATATTTTATCAAGCCGAATGAACCGGAAGAAACAAAGAAAAAATTTCTACAATGGAAAGAAGATGCTATTAATTGGATTACAAACGATTTGGGAATTAAAAAAGACCATCTAAAATTCCGTGAACATGATAAAGAAGAACTTTCTCACTATTCGAGCATGACAGTCGATATTGAATACAAATTTCCATTTGGCTGGGGAGAATTAATGGGAATTGCTGATCGGGGCCAATTCGACCTGACTCAACATGAAAACTTTTCAAAAGAAGATTTGAAATATCAAGATCCAATGACGAATGAAAAATATTTACCTGCTGTTATTGAGCCATCTTTTGGAGTTGAGCGAATGATGTTGACGGTTCTTCTCGACGCTTACGATGAAGACGAAATAGGAGGAGAACAAAGAGTTGTAATGCGATTTTCTCCGAAAATAGCCCCAGTTCTTGTCGCAATTCTCCCATTAATGAAAAAAGAGGAACTGGCTGATCCCGCAAAAAAACTTTTCAATGACCTTAAAGGTAAATTTTCAGTAGAATACGACGACGGAGGAGCTATCGGAAAACGCTACAGAAGGCAGGATGAGATAGGCACGCCTTATTGTGTCACGATTGATTATCAGACCCTCGAAGACGGAACCGTTACACTCAGAGATCGCGACTCGAGCAAACAAGAGAGAATTAAACTAAATCAGATAGAAGAAAGAATTATGCCTTAGGTATTGAATTTAAACCTGATTTCTGATATAATGATCAGATTTAAATCAATATAAAAACAAATGGCGGAATTCTTAAATAAATTCATAGATCTGATGGTGGAAAAACCTCTATTCATTCCTTTATTAATAATCGGAATATGGGTTTTGTGTCATTTGACATTAAAAGCAGTCAGGAGATGGGTTGCTTTCAATGCCGATAAACACAGAGTCTTTTTCAAGATCACAATGCCACGCGAAGACAGTCAGAAAGACAAAGAAAAAGCGGTCGAAAAAGATTTCAGAGAAAAAATAGCAATGATGGCCCAGTTCTACAGAGCATTGGAGGAAACGAAAGAGATGAATATATGGAATTCAATAAGAACAAAATTACTTAAAGACAACATTTTCACATTTGAACTGGTGGCAGAGCACAAGGAGGTTAATTTTTATGTATCAACACCGAAGTATTACGCAGGAATAGTAGAGAAACAAATAACTTCATTTTATAACGATGCAGAAGTGTTGCCGGTTCCAGCATACGATCACTGCCCGGAAGGCAATAAAGTAAAAGGAATGTATGCTTTTCAACATAGTCCGTATTGGTACCCGACAAAAACATACAAAAAAATTGAGAACGATCCATTAAACGATCTTGCAAATATATTCTCAAACATGCACGAAAAAGAGACCGGAATATATCAAGTAGTAATCCGTCCAAGAAGAGACAAATGGAACAAAAAAGCTGAAAAACAAGGCTCGGCACTATTTCAAGGAAAAACAGGAGGAAAATTAGCAGACGTACCCGTGATTGGTAAAATTTATGCGCTTTTAACAGGTATAGTTTTTGGTTATGAAAAATATAAACAAAACGCGCCATCTCAAGATTATTCTACCGGATATGTGAGAATGCTTCAGACAAAAGAAGAAATCGCAAAAGCGGTTGGAGAAAAATCACAACAGGCCGGTTTTGATGCGGTGATTAGATTATTAGCGACCGCAGAAACAGAAAACAGAGCCGAAGAAATTGCCAACAACATGATAGTTGGTCTAAACGTATTTAAAGATCCTTCGATGAATTATTATCAAACCAGGAGATTGTTTTTCATAGATAAATGGAATGACGCGATAATGTTATGGAATTTCAAAAAAAGATATCTGGTAGACAGAGGATGGTTTGATTTTTTAGATGAAAAAGTATCACTGTTAAGTGAAGAAGAATTGGCGTCACTTTTTCATTTCCCAAACTCTCACTACAACAAAGTTCCTACGATTAGATGGTTGTCATACAAAGTCTTGCCTGCTCCGACAAATCTAAGAAACGAAGGGATATTATTAGGCTTAAATTTATACAGAGGTAAAGAGAACCCTGTTCACTTCCCAGACAAAGACAGAGCCCGCCATCATTACGTGATCGGACAGACCGGTACTGGTAAATCTAGTTTCTTGTCATACATGGTGCGCCAGGATATTCAAAATGGAAAAGGCGTTTGTTTAATTGATCCACACGGAGATTTGGTTGATGACGTAATAAATTTTATTCCAAAAGAAAGGGCAAAAGACGTTATTATTTTTGATCCTTCAGATACAGAGCGTCCTATGGGACTTAATATTCTAGAAGCGACAACACCTGCTGAAATGGACATGGCATCCAGTCAGGCCACTGAGATATTTATAAAACTTTTCGGTGATGAAATATTCGGACCACGTATCCAGCACTATTTCAGAAATGCATGTTTGACGCTCATGGAAGATCTCGAAGAAGGAGCGACGTTGATAGACGTTCCGAGGATTTTCGTGGATGAAGAATTTATGAAATATAAAGTTAAAAAAGTCACCAATCCGATAGTTAAATCATTTTGGAAAAATGAATATGCGAACACGGGTGCGCGCGAAAGAGAAGAAATGATCCCTTATTTCAGTGCGAAATTCGGACCGTTTATTACGAACTCGATCATGCGTAATACCATTGGTCAGACGAAATCGGCTTTTAATTTCAGAAAAGTGATGGATGAAGGAAAGATACTTTTGGTTAAACTTTCAAAGGGTAAAATCGGAGATTTGAACACTCAGCTACTCGGACTTGTAATAGTAGCGAGAATACAAATGGCTGCAATGAGTCGTGCCGATATGGAAGAAAAAAACAGAAAAGAATTCTACTTATATGTGGATGAGTTTCAGAACTTCGCTACGGATTCATTCTGTTCAATCCTTTCAGAGGCCAGAAAATACAAACTCGCTTTGATAATGGCTCATCAGTACATCAACCAGTTAGTTACAACAAAATTCGGAAGCACATCGACGCAGATCAGAGACGCTGTATTTGGTAACGTCGGAACAATTAGTGCATTCAAAGTTGGTGCTGAAGACGCTGAGTATTTAGCCAAAGAATTCGCACCGGCATTAACAGAGCAAGATCTAATCGGAATAGCTAACTACAAACAATATATTAAATTAAATATCAACAACACAGCTTCAAGACCGTTCTCTATGAATACTATATACAATCAAGACGGAGCGAATGAAAAAGTCGGAAGTATAGTAAAAGAGTATTCAAGAATGAAGCACGGTCGTAGAAAAGAATTCGTCGACCAAGAAATAGCGGCAAGAATAGGGATAGATTATAACGACGAACCTGTCGATATATCAAAACTTCCAAGCATGCCGGATCAAGCAGGTGGTGGAAATCCAATGGCAAGTATTCTAGCTCAAGCAAAAGCGGAAGCAACGCAACCTACCCAGTCCAACACGCCTCCTACGAATCAAATATAGACCATAGCAGAATAGAAAAATTCAGTATGGAATTTGGTGTGAAACATCTACCACCAGACTTTTTTCCATCCCAAATAATATGCTATTAAATTTGCTACGATAGGGAGTACAGGAGAAATTATCATAGCTGCAAGCAAGACATCCAAAGGAAGAGCAACAGCTATCAATGCAAAAACCAAAGAGCCGATAACGTAATCAACCTGGTCGAATACATGAAACGGTTTGCCTGGAGCTATTCCGACACGTCTTTTGACGAAACTTTTTACCGAATCGCCA
>DAONBD010000012.1:0-10548 GCA_035401345.1 Candidatus Altimarinota bacterium | reverse complement strand
AAGTTGCGCGAGCGCAGCGAGCGCCTCATCTTTTTGGGCTTGCGCAAGCTCTTTCATGTCTTTATCGCTTTCGTTCAAAAGAACGTCCTCCGCGTCTTTTAGTAAATTTTCCGCGGCACGATATCGAGTCGCTAATGCAACGGTACTCTCAAGCTCTTTATACCTCCGCGAAAGTTTTGCGAACTCTTTCATATTCGCAATCACCGCCGGATCAGAAAGTTTTCCCTGAAGTTCCACATACTCCGCCTCTAGTTTTAAAAGTTTTTCGAGCATATTTTTTTAAATTTCACAAAAACAACTCTACACTTATTCAACCTTTCTAACAATAAAAATTCTCGGAATTCCAGCTAAATCATTTTTAATTTCCAATTCAAACCTCGTATCACAATCACGACTACAACAATCACTACCATCCTCAGCCACACATTGTATAAAATTTTTATTCAATAATTCCAAAACAGCGTCTTTTTGACCGGCTCCAAATTCCCCCGCAAACAGATTAAAATCTATCTTCTTCTCAATCAACTGTTGAACAAGTTTTTTATACACACTCATTCCATCAGCTCCGGCATATAAAGCTCCACTGGGTTCCCACTTCGCAACATTAGGATCGGCAGTAAAATTTTTATCATCACCCACCTCGGCCACATACGGTGGATTCGTTACGATCACGTCAAACTTTTCCCCATCATCAAAAGCGGATAACAAATCACTTTCAACCAATTCACAGCGATCCTCAAGCCCATGATAAGCTAAATTTTCACGAGCGACTGCTAAAGCATCAGTCGAAATATCACATGCGACACCAACTGAATTATCAAAGTTGTGCAAAATTGCAGAGATTACACAGCCGGACCCGGTGCCAATATCCAGCACATGAAAATCACGCCCCAAATCTACCGATTCATAAACAGACTCAGCTCCATCCACGATCCGACTAGCATGCGAATCATCCACAAAAGTTCTCTCATTCAAATACTGCAAAACCCCATCCACAAGCATTTCCGTCTCAGGACGTGGAACCAAAACTCTTTCGTCCACATAAAAATCTATTCCATAAAATTCCTTGCTCTTCAAAATATAAGCAAGAGGCTTGCCATCTTTTAATTCATCCAGATATTTATAAAAAAGCTTCAAAGAAAGTTCACTCGTCACATCCATATCATCATGCGCGACCAGTTCCTCTCTCGACATTCCGAGAACATACGCCAAAACAAGTTCGGTTTCAAGTGCGCGAACGTTGTTTTTGTGACTATCCTCTGCACGCACATTTTCGCGAGTACCCCTTTCACGCCCAAGCTGTTCGCTCCCAATCGAAAGCAATTCCCTAATAAGCATAAAAACTCGCGTAAAGAAATATCAAACCGCTAACGAAATAAAATTTTAATAGAACTTATTCTTTTCGCGTTTTGCTCTGTACATCTCACGCATGATTGCGGCTTTTTTCACAACTCTCTTTTTCGCTGGCTTTTGATTGTATCTTGTATCGCGAATCTGTTGAACCTTGCGGCTCTTTTGAACTTCTTTGTTGAAACGAGCGATTAATCTCTCATCTGATTCCTTTGGTCTTTTTGTAACGTATACTCTCATGTTGTTTCCACCCCCTTTTTCATAAGTTAAGTTTTAAGCGGAGCAATTCTATCCGAAAAGCTCTCAAAGTCAATTAAATATCCAAATTCTTTACCTTCTTCGCGTGAGAAGTAATAAACTTCTTGCGAGGAAGAACTTCAGCGCCCATCAAAGTATCAAAAACTTTATCAGCAGCCTCGGCATCTTCAACAGTCACCCTCAGCATCGAGCGCCTAGAAGGATCCATAGTTGTCTCCCAAAGTTGTTCAGGATTCATTTCTCCAAGACCTTTATAGCGTTGAAGTGAAGGTTTCACATCAGGGTTGAAGCCTTTCAAAGCTTCTTCCTTCTGTTCGTCTGAATAAACATATTCTACCTTCTGCCCGTGCCAGATCTTGTACAAAGGTGGCTGAGCGATATAAATGTGACCTTGTTCGATCACTTCCCTGAAGTATCTGTAGAAAAGTGTAAGTAAAAGAGTCCTGATATGAGCACCATCGACATCGGCATCGGTCATGATTACAACCTTTCCATATCTTAATTTTGAGATATCAAATGCCTCACCAATACCAACTCCCATAGCTATAATCAAAGCTTTAATCTCGTTATTTTCCAAAATCTTATCCATTCTCGCCTGTTCTACATTCAAAATTTTACCTCGAAGTGGCAAAATAGCCTGAATCTCACGATTTCTACCCTGCTTCGCAGAACCACCAGCGGAATCTCCCTCTACGATGAAGATTTCAGATTCCATCGGATCGCGACTAGAACAGTCCGCCAATTTACCAGGCAATGTCATGCCTTCGAGAGCACCTTTGCGGATGACGGTGTCGCGAGCAGCGCGAGCAGCCAAGCGAGCGCGCGCAGCGAGATAACATTTCGAGAACATGGCTTGAGCATCCTTCGGATGCTCCTCCAAATACATCTGAAAAGCCTCGTTGAAAACTCCTTCAACAGCAGTCTTCATTTCAGCATTTCCGAGCTTTGATTTTGTTTGTCCTTCAAACTGCGGATTGCTTAATTTAACGGAAATAATAACAGTCAACCCTTCACGCACATCTTCAGCGGTCAAATTTTCATCTTTCTCTTTCAAAAACTCAGCTTTTCTAGCATAAGAGTTGATCGTTCTCGTCAAAGCGGATTTGAAACCTGTCACATGCATACCACCTTCAGTAGTGTGAATGTTATTCGCAAACGAATAATTCTGCTCTTGGAAAGAATTGTTGTATTGCAAAGAAATTTCTATCAATCCGTCCGAAGTATCCTTTGCCACATAAACTATGTCTCCGAAAACTTCTTTATTTTTATTTAAATGTCTTACATAAGATTTGATACCTCCTTCAAAATAAAACCTCTCCTTCCCGCCATCTCGTTCATCAATCAATTCAATAGTAACTCCCTTCGTCAAATAAGCATGCTGACGAAGTCTATTCAGAACAGTTTGAAAATTAAAAACAACACTTTCGAAAATCTCAGGATCAGGATAAAAAGTGATTTTTGTACCGCGTTTTTCAGTCTTCCCTACGACCGCAATCTCATCTTGAGGATCCCCTTTTGAATAGTGCTGACGATGAATTTTCCCGTCTCTATAAACCTCTGCTATCAACTCTTCAGACAAAGCGTTTACTACGGACGAACCTACTCCATGCAAACCTCCTGAAACCTTGTATCCGCCACCATCACCGAATTTACCTCCGGCATGCAAGACAGTAAGAACGGTTTCCAATGCAGATTTTCCTGTTTTCTTATGAATATCCACAGGTATACCACGACCATTATCTTCAACACTACAAGATCCATCCTCGTGCAAAATAACAACTATCTTGTCACAAAATCCAGCCATCGCCTCGTCTATCGCATTATCAACTATCTCCCAAATCAAATGATGAAGTCCTGCCACATCTGTAGTACCGATATACATTCCAGGTCTCTTTCGCACCGCAGAAAGGCCTTCTAAGACCTGAATCTGATCGGCTCCGTAATTATTTTGGTCAGCCATATTTAAAAAGTTTTACGTCAAAATTCGCGTAAGAATCTATCACAAACGACTAGCTTAAATCAAATATTTTCGTTTAAAATCACATCTTTCAGGGTCTCAAGAGGTACATCACCAGCAAGTGACTTCCCCTCACTACCATTCTGAACATAAACATTTTTGACCAAAGAATCGTTTGCGGAATAATCGAACGAAACTTTGATATTCGAAGAACTGGTCAGAGTCACTCCATTAATTCTATAAAGAGCAATAGTCGGATCAAGTATATCCACATTTTCCATAGTCGCGTTAAATCCAGCCTCTATAACTTTTTTGGCAATCAAAGTTTTTGCAATTTTTTGAGCATTCGTTTCGGCGATAAGCTCGGCATTTTCAGAAGCGTCTCTAGGAACGGCTTTTTTAATATCTACACCTACAGTAGCAACAACATCACTAAGAGCTTTAGACAAAAGTGAAGATAAAGCGTCGACTTTAATATTTGAAGCTGAAATCAATTGTCCATAAGCATAAACATTTTTCAAATAGCCATAATCACGATCATATTCCCCGTTAAATTCATAACCACCCAATGAAGCAGAAACTTTAACATATCTTTTTTGAACATCGTCAGGCTTTTCAACAACAATCGAATTCGCGCCATAAGAAGACATTACTTTTTCTATTTCGGCTTGTACATCTTCAGGAGTTTCAGCAACAATCACATCAGTTCCCAAAATATCTCTTTGAACATCAAGAATGCTTGTTACCTGACTTTTTTCAGTTAAATAAACTTTAAATCTTTCGACATGAGTCGTGCCATACAAACTTGATTTTGCATATTCAACATTATTTATATATCCCCAGAAATTTCCTATATCTTTTAATTCGCTCTGAAACAACGCTATCACAGCATTCTTAGATGTTTTTGCAGGCATATAATCATTTATGTTTTGCACCAAGAAACTCATTACTTTTCTCGCATCATCTATCGCAATTTTTTCGTTAAAGAAAAAATCACGTAGAGTTTTTAACATTGCAATTTTCTCACTCACAATAGTTTGTTTAATTTCTTCGCGAGACTGGCCTGAGTAATACATGTCAAACAAAGCTTTTTCAATACTAGCCTTCATACTCAAGTAATCCATTTTATAAAGTTCCGGGAAACGAGAAATTAAATTATAAAAATATTCATTATAGAAAGTCAGAGCTTTTTTATATTTAACCGTATCATCAACCCCATTAATAAGCTTTTCAACGCCTGTATAAACTCTACGATAAGAAGATTCCACATTTCGGGCAAAATAAATATCGTTAACAACAGTAGAAGAAATCAAGTCCGAGAATGTGACAGAATCAAGTTCAGATTTCAACTCGTCCACAATAAAAGACAGAACCTTGTATTCGGAATCCGAAGACTGAAAACACAATAATACGGAAACAACATCCCTCAAAAAATCGACATAATATTCCCTACTCACACCATAATCACCAAGATTTTCCGCCAACACTCTGAACTCCAGCAACTTATCATCTATATTTTGAGAATTATTTGTAATCAAAGCCTCGTACAAAACCCCTTGAAGTTTAGCTATATATTGATCATTTTTTTTCTGTGTGAAAACAGTCAAAGTTTTGGATAAAAGATCATAGGTTTTGGAAACGACTCCATAATTTTGATCTGCCAAAATTTTAAAATTATCTCGTTGGTAAGTCTTTAAAACTTCATTGTACTTCGCGGCCTCCTCAAAGTTTTTTCTGTCAAAAAGATCAACGCCTTTTTCACTGTCATAAGGAATTTTCCCATAAGAGAATTCTTTTGCAAGCTTCGATGGAAGTACGGTTTTCAATCTATCATCCGCACGGCTTAAATAAACTCTAGTTCTCATTCCCGCAGGTACGAACAAAACATTATTGAGCATACCGTCGTATTTATCCACATACCCAGAAATCTTCACATCCGATGGCAAAAACCCAATATAGGTATTACCTGCAAAATTTGCCAAATAAACAGTTCCATCGCTTTCATTATAATTAACCTCAAACATTGAACTTTCAGGAATAATTACGATTTTATCGGCAATAACTAAATTAATATCAGAAGAAGAATTCGTAAAATTACCAAAAATCCTTCCATTGGTCATATTAAAAATATATTCATCATCCTCGTAAGACAAACGCCTCAAAACCGTTTCAGCATCTCCATTTTCAGAATTTAAATAAGCATAAAAAGGCAGATTTAATCTGGCTCCGCGATAAGAAAACTCTGTAGCGGATGTGATTGTTTTACGTTCGGAAATACTTTCCAACGCAAAAGTAGCTACAAAAGCAAGCACAGCCAAAATAGCCACAAGAATCATTCTTACTAAAAATTTCTTGTGTTGAAAACTATCTTTTTTTGGCTCATATTTTTCCATTTCCAAACATATTTATATCTGTACATTATACCATTTTTTATATGTTTAAACAACTTAATGGACTGTATAATAAAAAAGCAGTATAGTATGCGCGTTAATCTTTAAAAAAAGCCAATGAATATCAAAAATACAATAAAAATTGTACCTGTTTTAGTCGCGATTTTTATATCACAACAAACAATAACAGCTTTCGCATATTCGGATGTTGATTCTTCCACAAAAAACTATAAAGAAATTCAGTATTTGGAAGATAAAAATTTATTACCTAAATTTCCTGGCAATACATTCAATCCCGAAGACAAAGTTACTCCTGTAGATTTTTATACAATGCTTTTGGAATACGCGGGGGCCACCACGGCAGACTATGTAAATCTGCCATTTACAGATATGAATGGCTATGAATGGTACGCTCCTTATATACAAACTGCCGTAGATTTAAAGATTTTAAACCCTTCCGAAACAAACTTTTTATTTCAAGATTACAGAAGAATGCCAAAGATAGAAATTGTTCGAAAACTTTTCGACGCTTTGGGCATAGGAACAAGCAAATTTTTCGATAAAAACGCGTTCCCCTTCTCGGATCTCGATCCAAACGGAAATATCGCCCCATATGCATTCAAAGCATATGAAATAGGAATAGATACTCAGGGAGGATTTGGAATAGGAAGCCAGGTTTCAAAAGCGGAACTAGCGAGATATTTTTATTTAATAGATAAATACGAGAGCTCGACAGGGAAAACTCTGAAAAAACAACAAAACATCACCGTCAATGTAACTCAATCCAACCCGATAGACTCGGAAGCATTCGAAGTATTTATGGATATATGGAATACCGTTCACGACAAATACTATTACAAAGATGAAATCAACGATGATGAAATGGTTTACGGCGCAATCAAAGGAGCAATCGAGACATTACAAGATCACTACACCGAATTCACAAAACCAAAGGAAGGAAATTCCGTAAGCAATTCATTAAGAAAAGAATACGAAGGCATAGGAATGTCGGTAGAAATGTTAGACGGAAAAATCACAGTAGTCAGTCCATTCAAGAAATCCCCTGCGGAAAAAGCCGGCATAAAACCAAAAGATGTAATTTTGAAAATCGACGGAAATTCCACAGAGGGATTGACACTCAGCGAAGCCGTTGAATTTATAAAAGGCAAATCCGGATCAACGGTTACATTAACAATTCAACGAGAAAACAAAGTATTTGATGTAAGAGTAACCAGAGGATTCATAATTAACAAAACCGTAGAATTAACATATCTCCCAAAAAGTTCCGGATATATCGCCAACATCAATATATATACATTTGGTGAAGATACATTAAAAGAGTTCATAATGGCGGCCCAGCAAATTCACAACAAACAAACACAAGAAAACAATGTCAAAGGAGTGATTTTAGACCTGCGCAATAATCCTGGCGGATATTTGGACATAGCAATCGACCTGAATGGAGTGTTTTTTGACACAGATAAAATAGTTACGGTATTGGAAGATAACAGAGGGAAAAAAGTCAGTTACAAATCTACGTATGAAGGAATTGATAAAGAATATTCCACAGGCATGGGACTATTATCAGAATTTAAAACCGTTGTACTCATAAACAAAGGCTCGGCATCCGCTTCAGAAATATTGGCAGGATCTTTAAAAGACCACAATAGAGCAAAAATCATAGGAGAACAGTCTTTTGGAAAAGGAACGGTACAAGAATTATCCTACTACAACGATAACTCCGCTTTTAAACTCACTATCGCAAAATGGACAACTCCAAACGGGAATGAGGTGAACAAAAAAGGCATAGCGCCTGACAAAATCGTGACAAACACAGGAAGCGAAGACACCCAATTGAATACAGCCTTAGGAGAGTTTTAGAGAGGTTTAAGCTTTATTTGTGCTAGATGCAGTAGATTCTTCGGATTCGATAGATTCCGAGAATTCTGAAGTTTCTTCTGAGTCAGTTTCAGCTTGGGTAGATTCAGTTGTTGAAGATACAGATTCAACTTTCCCTGAAAAAGGCTCATTTTCTGGACTTTTTTCTGCATTCGCTTCAACGTCCTCAGTAACTTCAAACTCCACATTCTCAGCCCTGTTTTTCAAGATTTGTTCAGGATTTGTAGTGACAATTTGATCTTCCAAATAAGAAGCGATAATTTGTATAGCAACGTGTCTATTACCGGCGAAAAATAGGCCCTGACCAACATCACTGTTCAACAAAACATATCTTTCTCCATCTGTTAAATTAAACAAACTGGCCAAAACATCCACAGCAGCAGGAGCTTGCTTCAATAACAATTGTAATGATGAGTTTGTAATAATCGGCTTACCATAAGATGACTTCACGAAATCCTCCACATCCTGAGTGATGGTTGTAACACCAAGATAATATTTACGAGCCCTCTTAACTAATCCATATAAGAATTTCGCACTATCTTCGTGCTGCATCATAGTCCAGGCCTCATCGATCACGAGCATTCTTTTCTTCAATGAACTGCGTACTTTATTCCAGATAAAGTTCAAAATTATATACATAGCAGTCGGTCGGAGCTCATCCTCCAAATCTCTGATACAGAAAGTCATCAAACCAGAATTCATATCGATATTTGTAGGCTTATTGAAGATTCCCGCGAATGAACCTGCAGTATATTTTTCAATTCTTTTTGTTAATGAATTAGCGCCTTCCATAGATGAAAGGATGTTATGCAAATCTTCCATTGTAGGAGGTTCAAACGAAGAAGGATCTGTAACCTCCATCGTGATACCTTTTAATGCATAAACGTCGATCAATGCTTTATCAAGCAAGCTCTCTTCCTCAGGAGTCATCGCACCAAGCATCAACTTCATAAGTCCATGAAGGTTGATAACCGCAGATCTGACCAAATCTCCAGGAAGAACAGTGTCTCCTTCGATTGGCTTTGGCAGATCAAATGGGTTAATTCTACGATCGCTATTCAAACTTAATTTCAAATAAGTTCCGCCAACAGTCTGTGACAGCGACTCATACTCGTTCTCCGGATCGATAATAATAACGTCAGTCCCAAGCATCATCATACGCAAAACTTCCAGCTTCACAGCGTATGATTTACCGGCACCAGACTTCGCGAATACTACAGAGTTTGCATTTTCCAAATTAAATCTATCAAAAATAATAAGTGAGTCATTGTGCCTGTTAATTCCATACAAAATACCTTCGTTCGAAGTAAGATCCGAAGAAGTAAATGGGAATGTTGTAGAAAGCGGCGACGTGTTCATATTACGAACTGTGTCAAGCTCATCCAAACACTGTGGAACAGTCGAATTGAATCCATGTTCGGATTGAACTTGGCATCTCTTTGTGAGAACCAATTTACCAGCCAACAAGCTCTCCAACTGCTTAGAAATTCTCTCCAATTTCTTATCGTCATCACTGTAAATAGTGAAATACAGAGCGAACTGGAAAAATTTTTCAGTGCCCTTTTGAATCTCACGTCTGAGAGTCTCAGCATCCTCCAAAGCGGTTTCCAAACCTGGGTCTGAAACCTGCCCCTTCTCAGCGGCAATACTCATAGATGAACGCATCTGCGCAACCTTTTTCTTCAATGTATTCATAATGTCCGCAGAATTTATCGGATAGATAAATTGCGACATATCCATCGTCACATCGAAATTAATAACCGGTGATAACCAGTTAGTATTCAAAAATCTCGGATAAGCGTACACATAAAAACTCCTTGCGTACATCCCATCCAAACGAACAGTATCATAATTAATTTCCATCGAAGCCGGCGCAATCAAATCTTTGATCGAAGCGAGTCCGTCCTGATAAATCTTCTCAGCTTCGACGTATTTTTGTCTTTCAGCAGAAGTTATCACGACTTTCTGTCCGGTTTCTTTTTTTAAGTTTTCCATTTGGTCAACTTTTTCAACGGTAGATTTTGTAGCATCCTGAGCCTTCACAAAAGCACCTTTTAAATTTTCGAAAACAGTCTTTTTTACCTTTGGCATATTTGTCGAAATCCCTTGCTTCATTCTTTCCACAGGATCTTTTACTTCAGGTGTGTTTAATTTTTGACCGAGCCCTTTTATCGCATCGGTAAATTTATCTACAGCTTGAGTAGCAGTTTGAGTAGCGGTTTTTGTTAAATCTTGAGTATCAATCTTCGACTCTTTACTGGTCGCAACCACTTCACCTTTTTCATCGATTACAGCCTTCTCCGCACGAAGATCCACAGCTTGCCCGCCTTGCGCAGAAACTGTAGTAGAAACATTTGGAGCAACATGATTAATAGGTTCAACCGTACTTCCAGTTGGTGGTTGAACCTGCCCTTGAGTTTGTCCTACTTGAGTATTTTCGTCTGCCATTTTTATTTATGTTTGTATTTCGATTTTTAATTCCTATAAGTATACCCTATTTTCAGGTTTATTTCCAGTAGTGTCATCTTGCGGTATTATATTTTTATCATCTAATTCTGAAACTGGGTATTCGGTTGAAGATACTGATGATAAATAATTGTTATATTTTTCTCCACCAACTTCCACGACAGTATTTCTTCCACCGGCTTTAGCCGCATACAAAGCTTTGTCCACCAATTTCAGGATTAAATCAGC
>DAONBD010000011.1:0-12501 GCA_035401345.1 Candidatus Altimarinota bacterium | reverse complement strand
CTCACCAAGCCCAAAGAAAGCGACAATTTTTGTAAATCTTCCAACGTGGAATCTCCATGTGAATACACCTCAAACAATCGAGCAACAATAACGGATCGTTCAGGATCTTTAACAATCGTGTGATGTCTGAGTTCGTTTAAATATCCTATTGGAGCCAATCCCGGTAGTTCACCGTTTCTAAGTTTTTGTCTGATTCCACGTTTGATATTTTCAGAAAGATTATCGATATAGTATTTACTTTGCCCAAAAGCGATATTGAGCATGAACTTTCCCTGGGGAGTTGGTTCAAACCAAAATGTAGGGAATTTTAGCGCTTTTATTTTGAACTCATCGATAAGATAAATTATCTTTCCGCCATCAATACTGTTCCTAGCCAAACGATCCGGATGCCACGCTAAAATTCCCATATCAGATTCCTTTTCAATCTTGGAAATCATTTCATTGAACACAGGTCTACCAGGTACCTTGGCGGTTTTGCTTTCAATAAATTCTGCTACTACTTCTAAATTCTCTTTAGTTGCATATTCCCTGAGTTCGGTTAGTTGAGCTTCTATCGATAATACTTGTCGATCATCTTCATCCGTTGATTTTCGTGCATAGAGGAAATATTTCATATTGGTTTTGGTTAGATATCCTAAAGGAACGGCTCTGTTGGACACAAATGCGTTTGCACGAACTTGTACAGAGTCGCTCCTTAAGAGCTACGATTCTGGATCATAAAAAAATCCGTGCTTTGCTATTTGTGTCCGCAACAATACTAATAAAAGTTATCGATAGAAGCAATCTTTATTTATCGCTTTTGGGCAAAGCCGCGCTACGCGCGGAAAATTGTCGCTTTCTTTGCTGAAAATTTAGATCTTTTTGCAGTAGCAAAAAGAAGCAAAAAATCGGTAATCCGGCTTTTAAACTGAACGGGTTAAACACGAAGTCAAAAAATCCAGCCGGATCCTGCGCTCCGCGCAGGCGAACTACAAGCTTGAGGGCAGAAAAGTGGCTGTGGAGCTTGAAAAACCGTTCGCAATTTTGCGTGAACGGCCGCAATTTTCTGTTTGGAGCTCCATCTACAGCGAAATTCGAACATATTTTGAACAAAAGTCGTGAGAAATGAACAGGAAAGAGGCAGCGCCGGCCGCCGCCTTTCGGACGGCGCGAAAAGAAAGCCAGCCTGAAAGACTTATTTTGATAAAATAAAATATTGCTGTTTTGTATACTTCGTATACAGGGCCATAACAGGTCTGTAAAGCATACATTAGGTGAGCACGCGCTCACCGTCAAGTCGGTTTTTTGGACAAGACTGGGTTGGCACTCTATAATACAGAGCGCTAAGATACTTAACTTGTAAAATTATGACAAAGCTACCGAAATTTACACTCACTTTTAATGAGAAGAAAGAGATATGGAATTTGCAAAATGACAAAACCGACAAAGTTATTAAGTCTTTTGCGACTAAAGAGACAGCGACAAAGGGAGGGGTACTGAAAGGTCTGATAGGTGAGGGATCTGTTAAAATCCAAAAAATGAATGGGAAAATTCAAGAGGAGAGAACTTTTCCTAAAAGCAAAGATCTAACCAGCTCTCCAGGATAAAATTTAAATGAAAATATTTGGCGTTTAAAATGGTGAGGTTTCAGTTATAATGTTGCCAATTAATTACAAAAATAATGCAATACACATTCATAGATCTGTTCGCCGGTATAGGAGGTTTTCACCTGGCTTTTCACGATGTGGGAGCGAAATGTGTATTCGCATGCGAATGGGATGAACATGCAAGAAAAACATATGAAACAAATTGGAGAAAAGTATCTCCTGAAATGTTTGAAAAAGGCAATTTCGCCGGGGATATAAAATTCGTGAATGAAAAAGAAATGCCTGATTTTGATATCATAACGGGAGGATTTCCTTGCCAACCTTTTAGTCACGCTGGATTTAAAAAAGGTTTTGCCGATCAAAGAGGAACTCTCTTTCACGATATAGTTCGTATAATGAAAGAGAAAAAGCCTGCCGCTTTTTTTCTGGAAAACGTAAGTCACCTGCTAAAACATGATGATGGTAAAACTTTTGAAGTCATCAAAAAAACAATTGAAGAAGAGTTAGGCTATTCTTTCTATCACAAAATCGTAAGAGCTTCGGATTTTGGTTTGCCTCAACATAGACCACGTCTGTTTATGGTTGGATTCAGAGATAAAAATATCAATTTTGAATTCCCAGAGCCGATAAAGCTGACAAAAACAATGTCTGACATCTGGAAAGGAAAATGTGAAAAAAGAATAGGATATACTTTAAGAGTTGGAGGAAGGGGATCCGGAATCCATGATAGAAGGAATTGGGATTCTTACATGGTTGACGGCGAAGTGAAGAAACTGAGCCCAACCGAGGGAAAGAGAATGATGGGATTTCCTGAAGATTTTATTTTCCCTGTTTCCCAAGTTCAAGCCATGAAACAATTGGGGAATTCAGTAGCGGTGAATGGTATTAAGGCGGTAGCTCAACAAATAATTAACTCACTTGAAATTTATGACAACAGGAAACAAGGGAGAGTGGAGCGAGTTTTACGCGTTCCTGAAAATTCTCGCGGACGGGAAACTATTCGCAGCAGATAAAGATCTCGAAAAAATTGCGGAAAAATATTTCGATGTGTTGCAAGTAATACGCGAAGAGGCAAAGACGGGGAGAAAAACATATGAATTACTGGGAAGAAAAGGAGAAATTCTTATTTTAGATGAAGACAATAATAAAATAGACGTTATAGATAGTGGATCGATTTCCAGAAAAGCTGAAAAAATATTTGAAAAGATAAAATCTTCATCGGAAACAACATTTGGAAGTTCGGAGGGAGAGGAGGCGATGAAAGAGTTGCATTGCACTCAAATAAAAGCTGCAAGTCATAAAAAAGCGGATTTGTTTTTGAAAATATATGACAGAATTTCTCCGACAACCCCAGATTTGGGATTCAGTGTAAAATCTATGCTCGGATCGCCATCTACACTGTTAAATGCATCGAGTGCAACAAATTTTGTGTACAGAATAAAAGGAAACGTAAATATTAAAGAAGTAAATTCCATAGACGGAACATCAAAAATAAGAGACAGAATCGAAAAAATAGAAAGTAGCGGAGGAGTTATTGAATATTCGCACATGGATAGTGAAGAATTCGAAAAAAACCTAAGAATGATCGACACGATGTTTCCACAAATGATGGCATTGGTTGTTAAAGCTTTCTACGGAGGTCACGGCAGAACTTTAGATGAACTTGTTAGTTATCTCGATAAAGAAGAAATTATTCAGAAACAATTCAGACTTTCTTATAATGATTATTCGTACAAAATAAAACACTTTTTGATGTCAGTCGCCTTGGGCATGACTCCTCAAGGAGAATGGAACGGGCTAACGGAAGCTCACGGCGGATATATTATAGTCAGAGAAGACGGAGAAGTGGTTTGCTATCACCTGTACAATCGGGATCAATTCCAAGAATATCTTTTTGAAAACACAAAATTGGAAACTCCAAGCAGTTCACGTCACGGATTCGGGTCGGTTTATGAAGAAAATGGAGAACATTTCATAAAACTCAACCTTCAAATACGCTTTATAAAATAAACATGGATATTTTTTCAAAGGAAAAACGAAGTGAAATTATGTCGAGAGTGAGGAATAAGGACAGTAAAATGGAAATATCACTAAGAAAAGAGTTATGGGCGGAAGGGTTCAGATATAGAAAGAATGATACAAAATATTTCGGGAAGCCAGATATTGTTTTACCAAAATATAGGACGGTGATTTTCGTTGATTCTTGTTTCTGGCACGGTTGCCCAGAACATTACAGCGCACCATCTACAAGAAAAGATTTTTGGAAGAAGAAAATTAAAAGAAATATGGAGCGTGACCAAGAAGTCAATCGATATTACGAGGAAAAAGGATGGAAAATAGTCAGAATATGGGAGCATGAGTTGAGGGAATTTGGGAATGTGATTAAAAGAACTACATCAAAAATTTCAGATAATTTTTAAAACTATGAATGAAGCAGAAAGGAAAAAGAAGGTTGAGTTAAGAAGCCAAATAATTTTGTTGAATGATTTATATAGAAAATTTGACAGGCAAACTGCCGATAATGTTTCATTCGATTCCAAAATGGGAATCATTTTAGGCTTTTTTGCATTGTACTTCGTAGGTATTCTTACGCAAACAATAGAAAATCCTCTTATACTTTCAAATATTTTATTCCTTATCGGGGCAATTGCTGGATTGATTGCTGTTCTTATTCTAATTGCCGCTTTTTATCCAGTAGACTATAAGGACCCAGGAAGAATAAAATCCTTTTACGACGAACAGAATTTTGAAAAGAGCAAAGCAGAAATAAGAAAAGATTTAATTAAAGCCCACAAAGAAGCATATGAAACTAATGCGGTATGGCTAAGTCGTAAGGCAAAACTCTGTAAAGCAGGGCTTATTGCATTTATGATCTCAATAGCATCTTTATTTATTTTTATAATCCATTCGAACATGAATCCTTATCAAAATTTTGGAGGCGATGACGATCAATCATCAAGGTGTGATATTGTAACAAAAGGCGAGGATACCACTTCCAGCGGAGGAGCAGAGAATGAAGGTAATTGTGACATAAAAACATTAGGAGCAGAATAACCATAAACAACAAATCACATGTGGCCATTTAATAAGAAAACTAACATCAAAGTTGTCCAAGATGAAAAACTGGAAGGATACCTAAGGTCAATTGGTATTTATCAAAATGTTGTTGGTGGAAAAATCCATTGTGCTTTTTGTGGAAAAAAAATCACGATGGAGAACTTACAGGCTCTTTATCCAGAAAATAAAAACATTAAGATAGTTTGTTCAAACATTAATTGTATAAAAAAAATTAAGAGAAATGGACCTTGATCAATCAGAACAAATCAAACAAGCAGCCGAAGGGTTTTTCATAGCCCATCCATATTTAGGATGGATTGTCGCAGGATTCTTTCTGTTATTGGCAATTGCTAAATTTCTGATTTCAACAATACCTGCTTTTACTTTGATAAAAGGGAAAATTTTACTTCCATTTGCAAGGAGTATAAAGATAAATTTTCTTGCTAAACAAGCAATTGATGCGGACATAACAGGCCGCGTTAATCTTGCCGCTAACAAATTACAAAATGAGTTACCACGTGGATGGATAAAGCCATTAGCCATAATCTGGATGGAAAGAGAAAATAAAAAATCTTTTTTCGATGACAAAAAAATCGTTATTAGAATGAATGCAGTGAAAGATCAAAAAAAGAACTTCATACTCGCAACTTATTACTACTTTGCAACTTCTTTATTCCCAGAAACTAGCCACATACTTCCAGACATAACGAGAGATTCGATCGCGATCAGGTTAGCCGAAAGGGTCATAGATTGTGGTAATGATGAGGAATCAAAAAAGATTTTTGAAGATCAGGTTCTTGAACCTGCAATTAAAAAACAAATCAAAATTTTGGATTATATGGATAAGTTTAAGAACTTAGACAAAAAAGGCTTTTTGACTGGTGCGTATGTCAGAGAAATCGATCAAGTCGCTGAAGAAGTAAAGGCGAAGCCTGAAAGAAAGCGCATTATTCAACAAACAATCGAAATCCTTAATCACATAGAGAAATTCGCAACAAAGGGAAAAAATAGGCCAAACGAACTTTGGAGCAATTCTGGACCAATTACCCGCTACGGTTTTTTACTGGTAGCCGACGAGAAAAAAACAAAAGGAGGAACGCAACAATATGTAAACACAGCCAGTACAGACTTATTGAACGGAGTTAAAAGGCTTTATATTTTTGGGAAAAACTACCAAAAGAATTTTGTAAAAAAAGTAATATCACACATTGATAAGGCTATACCAGAGTACAAGTTAATTGAGATTTTTGATCTCAATAAGGATTATAGTGGTCAAAAAGGAGGTATAGGGGCAATCTTTGAGGCCAAATAAATAACAATAAATATGACTATAGTAGAAATCATAGGTCTTGTAGTAGCTTCAGGTCTATTCTCAGGGGCTGTAGCCGCTATTGTCTCTCATTGGTCTGTATCTAATATAAACCGCAAAGAACGCGAATTTGCCCTCAAAAAAGAGGAATACCTAAAACTAAAAGAGAAAGCGGAGGATGTTTTCGGCTACATGCATTATAACGATTCTGTTCTCGATTATATGCTTACACAATTACAAAATCATATTGCACTTTGGCAGGAATTTAGAGCAGACGAGGAAGTTAAAAAACACAAAAAAAGAATTTTTGAAATTATGCATGTATATTTTTATGAGATAAGTACTGCATATAATGAATATGCACACGCTCTAGGTAATTGCATAAATGTGTATTTTGATTGCGCAAGAGATAGTCAAATGACTAAAGAAAATGCGGATAAACTAAATGCAGGACTGCCAGTTTTAAGACAGAAGCAGTACGATTTGACCCAAGCTATTATTGGACTGCTTGACCAAAAAAGGGAGGAAATATTTAAGTAAATTTGTGAAATAAGCCATCAATATTCCGTCTAGAAAATGTTGCTGGCTTTCTTTTCGCGCCGGCCGAAAGGCGGCGGCCGGCGCTGCCTCTTTCCTGTTCATTTCTCACGACTTTTGTTCAAAATATGTTCGAATTTCGCTGTAGATGGAGCTCCAATTCCGAGTCAAAAAGCGCGAACCGGAGGTTTGAAGCATTTTTGCGAGGCAATGGAAGGGCAAGTCCCGAAGGGCTTACCCGCTTCTTAAAATTGACATCCCTCAAAACAAAAGTATAAAATCAATCTCCACTTAATAAAATAATTCAAATGAAAAGAATTATAACGGACGAAAGACAGCAGGATTTATTTTATGAACCGCCACAAGCAGTCATCAAAAGACTCGAAAGTTTAAGTAGTAAAGTTACACACAATCACCCTCTGGTCCCAAGAGAAATAGATGAGTTAAGAAAGATCCTTAATGTAGATCCAAATACAGAAACAATACTACGAAAACTTCAAGCTCAAAACACGAATCGTCGAAGTTATGCGCTGACCATTGAGGAAAGAGAAATGGCGGCACAAGCCATAAATATGACAATAGCAACTGTCAGAGAAGAACTGGCACGAGTTTTGAAAAAATGATAGCTTCAAGACGTTACCTATTCATCACCACAAAACAATGACGGACGGAAAAGGAGGATGCGGAGGTTGCTGCTAAGAACCATCGTATCAACCGAGAAGGCGCCAAAAGTTGGCGCTTTTTCATTGACGCGCACAGTACTTCATGATAATATCCTAGTAGACAAATAGGATTTAAATAAACTAAATAAAATCTAAAAAAACAATTATGAACAAACATCATACTGGTGGTTGTGGCGGATGCTGCAGCTGCTGTGGTGGCTGCGGATGCGGCTGCTAAGTTAAAAAAAGGAGCCTTAACTATAAAAGGCTCTTTTTTTAAATCTAAACCTGATGTATAAGTAAGCACATGGAAAAGCTAAAAACATTATTTGAAGATGATCATATCCTCGCGGTAAGCAAGCCACGCGGCCTATTAACTGTAGGGAATAAACCGGGACAAAAAAACATAACCGACGAGCTTAAAAAAGAATATCAAAAGAAAAGCATTCGTCTCCGTCCGTTAAACCGCCTGGATCGCGGAACATCAGGGATAGTGCTTTTTGCAAAATCCAAAGAATGTTTTCAAGAAGCTGTGGAAAATAAAAAATTTCAAACCGTAAAAAAGACATATCTAGCAGTGATTCAGGGCTATCCAAAGCGCCCAAAAGGGACGATATCTTTTCCTCTACCGTCTCGTCAGGACAAAAGAAAACTGCTTCCGGCAACGACTAGATATGAAGTCCAGAAAATATATCAAATGAAAAAAGGAACAACAGCGTCATTGGCGGAAGTAGAGATAGACGAAGGGCGCTTTCATCAGATCAGACTTCACTTTCAGATGATCCATCATCCGTTATTCATGGACAAAGAATACATGGAGAAGAAAGACTATAAATTCTTAGTCAATATAACGAAAATGCGTGATTATCTTCTTCATGCGCACAAAGTTTCATTTAAACATTTCATAACGGGAGAGCGCGTAGAAATACTAGATCCGATTCCAAAAGACTTTAAAAGATCTCTAGCCGGACTTCTTGCTTAAATATAGGCTATAAAAACCTCTTTCAGAAGCCGCAATCTAGCTTTGACTTGATAGAAATGACGCTTTCTTGTGAAATAAGCCCAAGAGGTATTGATTTTTACATAAACACAGGTATCCTATCTCCCGACAATTTTCGTAAAATAATTATCATTTAATCCAAACAAAAATGGATAAAAATCTATTCGTCGCTCTAACAATTATGTTGGGTGCAGCAATGCCAGCATTCTCAATCGGCTGGTTGTCATCAAAAGCTCTTGAAGCTATTGGAAGAAATCCGGAAGCAGCATCTGCAATCCAGACAGCTATGATCTTGGCTATTGCGTTCTGCGAGGCGATCGCTATCTACGCTTTGGTTGTTGCTTTGATTATAAAATTCGTTTAGTAGGAAAAGAGGACTTTTGTTCTCTATTTCGTACCTATATATAAAGGGCTGTTACGTACTGCGTGACTTCCCATCATAACTACCTAAAATGGAACTAATCAGCAAATTAGGCATAGATCTAAAACTTTTGCTGGCGCAAATCGTCAACTTTTTGATTATATTCGTCGTTTTGACAAAATTGGTATACAAACCAATCATCAAACTCCTAGACGACAGAAAAAAGATGATACAGAAAACTGTCGATGACCAAAAAGCAATCGAAGAAAGACTTACTAAGATAGAAGAAGAAAAAGGCAAAATCATGGCGGATGCAACTCGCGAAGCTATGGCAGTCGTTGAAAAATCAAAGAAAGAGGCTGAGGAGGAAAAACAGAAAGTGCTTAACAACGCTAAGAAAGAAATTTCTAGCTTGGCAGAACGTTACAGAGCACAATTAAAAGATGAGAAAACGCAATTGGTAAAAGAAATTAAAGGAGAGATGGCTGTGTTAATAGTAAAAGCGAGCGAAAAAATTATCAAAAAAGAATTTGCTAAAGAAGATCAAAAACGTCTTGAAAAAGCTATAAAAGACGAATTGTCTTCAACAAAGATCTAAACTAATTATGAAAGTACAATTAAGGAAATACGCATTAGCTTTGGCTCAAAGCTTAAAAACCGAAAAAGACAAAAATGAGATTGAAAGAAAAATCCAAAATTTGTTTAAGATTTTAGTTAAAAACAAACAAGGAAAATCAATCACTAGATTTGAAAAAGAGTTTGGGAATGTTTGGAGAGAGGTGAATGGTCAACTGGAAGCTACGGTTACACTACCTTATGAGCCTTCAGACGAGGATAAGATGTCTTTAATGAAACTTTTAGGCGAAGCTTTAAACAAAGAAATTATATTAAATGTAAAAGTGGACGAAAATGTGATAGGTGGAATGAAGATAGAGTTTGATGACTGTATTATTGATGCAACGGTCCAAAAAAATCTTGAATTACTTAAACAATCAATTAACTCATAATTATGGAAGCCAAAGATCAAATTTTAGACTCTTTAAAAGAGCAAATAGATAAATTTCAATCAGTTGCAAAGGTAGAAAAAATCGGACATGTTCTAGAAGTTGGAGATGGAATTGCTCGTGTTTCTGGACTGGGAGACTGTGCGTATCAAGAAATGGTGGAATTTTCAAATGGAGCCATGGGTGTAGCCCTAAACCTTGAGCAAGGTGGAGTAGGTACGATCGTACTTGGTTCAGATAAAGGAATTGTCGAAGGAGACGAGGTTAAAACAACAGGGAAAATCCTTTCTGTGCCAGTAGGAGAGGCTTTAATTGGTAGAGTAGTAGATCCGCTTGGAAATGCATGTGACGGCAAAGGTGCCATCAAATCAAGTAAATTCTATCCAATTGAAAAAATTGCTCCACGCGTTATCAAAAGAAAATCAGTAACTCAGCCTGTACAAACAGGTATTAAAGCTATTGATGCCATGATCCCGATCGGACGTGGACAACGTGAACTTATTATCGGAGATCGTCAGACCGGTAAGACAGCTATCGCAATCGACACGATCATCAATCAAAAAGAGGAGAACATGATTTGTATCTACGTAGCTATCGGTCAAAAAGATTCTAAAATCGCAAAAATTGTAGCAGAGCTAGAGAAAAGAGGAGCCATGGACTACACGATCGTAGTTAAGACTTCTTCTTCAGATCCAGCTTCTCTATCTTATATAGCTCCATTTGCTGGAACAGCAATGGGCGAGTATTTCTTGGATCAAGGAAAAGACGTATTGGTAGTTTATGATGATTTGTCTAAACATGCTTGGGCATACCGTGAAATTTCATTGTTGCTACGACGCCCACCTGGACGTGAAGCTTATCCTGGAGACGTTTTCTATCTCCATTCAAGATTACTTGAGAGAGCTTGTAAATTGGATGAGAAATACGGCGGAGGTTCTCTTACTGCTCTTCCTATCATCGAAACACAGGCTGGTGACGTATCTGCATATATCCCTACGAACGTTATCTCAATCACAGACGGACAGATTTTCTTGGAGTCTGACTTGTTCTACAAAGGTATCAGACCAGCGCTAAACGTTGGTATCTCTGTATCCCGCGTAGGTGCTGCAGCTCAGACGAAAGCCATGAAAAAAGTTGCCGGAAAATTGAAACTTGAGCTCGCTCAATATCGTGAATTGGCAGCGTTTGCTTCATTTGGCTCTGATCTTGATGAATCAACAAAGAGACAATTAAACAAAGGTGATCGTTTAACTGAGATTTTGAAACAATTACAATATTCAGCTCTTGCTGTCGAAAAACAGGTAGTAATTCTTTACGCAGGAGTAAATGAATATTTGGAAAAGGTTGAAATTGAAAGAGTTAAAGAATACGAAGAAAAATTATTCCAATTCATGGAGGCAAAATATTCAAACATTTTGAAAGAAATTAAAACATCAAAAGAGCTCGCAAAAGAAACAGAAGAAAATTTGAAAAAAGCTCTCGTTGAATTCAATGAAACATTCGTAACAAAAGAATAATCGTTATAAATAATGGCTGGATCAACAAAAGACATTAAGAGAAAGATCAAATCGATCAAATCGACACGCCAAATCACAAAGGCGATGGAGCTCGTCGCAACCTCAAAAATGAAGAAAGCTGTCGACGCAGCCGTGAATTTGAGATCATACGGCTACATTTCTTTACAGATACTTTCAAAATTATCTGCCGCTAATGCGTCATTGCATCCATATTTCCAAAAAAGAGAAGTAAAAAATATTTTGTTTGTGCTTTTCACGACTGACAAAGGTCTCTGTGGAGGTTTGAATACAAACATGGCGAAGAAAGTTGTGACAACGGTAAAAGGGCTTGAAGAAGAGTACAAAGACGCAACAATTCATTTCGTCACGTCAGGCAAAAAAGGCGCTGACTTTTTGAGACGCTGGGGTCGTGAAGTGGAATATGCATTCCCTTCTTACTCAACACGTCCAAAATTTTCAGACATTATGCCTCTTAGTAGATTGGTATTTAAAGGATTTGAAAAAGGTGAGTACGACAAAGTTGTAGTTGTATATCCAGACTTCGTTTCTACATTACTTCAAAAACCGGTTTCAAAAACCCTACTACCATTTTCGATCGAAATTTTTGAAGAAATGGTAGAAGAATTGGGTAGCAAGTTTACATCAGTTGCAAAACCGGAAGAGAAAGAATTTGAATACAAACTTGAGCCGTCACCAATGTACATTTTAGATAATATAGTCCCACAATTAACGGAGATTCAATTATATCAGGCGGTTTTAGAGGCTGCAGCTTCAGAGCACAGCGCGAGAATGGTGGCGATGCAGAACGCAACAAAAGCGGCAGAGGATTTACTCTCTGATTTGACACTCACATTCAACCAAGCTCGTCAGGCGGCGATCACAGCGGAAATCGCAGAAATATCATCGTCAACAGCGGTAATTAATTAATAAAAAATTAACCTTTATACAATATGGCCGGAAAAGTATCACAAATTATCGGAGCGGTAGTAGACTGTTCATTTGAAGGCGATCTTCCAAAAATATACGATGCTCTAGAAGTAATGGTAGGGGATGAAAAATTAGTATTGGAAGTCCAACAACACTTAGGAGGAAATGAGGTAAGAACTGTTGCCATGGGTGCGACAGACGGACTTAGAAGAAACCAAGAAGTTACGAACACAGGAGCCCCAATTTCGATTCCAGTAGGACGCGAGACATTGGGAAGAATGTGCGATACATTAGGAAATCCTTTGGATGATAAAGAAGCACCAAAAACAAAGAAAAAATATCCAATCCACAGACCAGCTCCAAAATTTGAAGAGCAAAACGTAGAAACAGAGATCCTTGAAACTGGTATCAAAGTTATCGATCTCATCTGTCCTATCGTAAAAGGAGGTAAAGTAGGTTTGTTCGGAGGTGCCGGAGTAGGTAAGACAGTAGTTATCCAAGAGTTGATCAGAAATATTGCTTCAGAGCACGGAGGTTTCTC